>DFKL01000161.1:18944-19691 GCA_002373535.1 Prevotellaceae bacterium UBA3646
CCGCCTCGCCCCTTGGGGATGGTCCCCCGCCCTCGCACACCAGCTCCGCCAGGCCCGGTTCCCCGACCACCTCATACCCACCCCCCAGTGGCTCAGCCTGCTGCGCAGCCAGTCCAGCCGCACCGCCACCGTCCCCATCCAACACCAGCTCGGCCACCCCGCCCACGTCTGCCACACCATAGAGCAAGTCCGCCGCCACCTCGCCGCCAACCCCCACCACACCTATATCCTCAAATCCCCCTGGAGCTCCAGCGGCAAAGGCATCACCCACACCACACACCCCCACTGGCCCCAGTGGACACGACACATCCTCGAGCGCCAGGGCGCCGTCATCCTCGAGCCCCGCCTCGACCGCATCCAGGACTTCGCCATGGAATTCCAGCTCACCCCCGGCCACACCGCCCGCTACGTCGGACTCTCCATCTTCACCACAGACCCCTACGGCCACTACCTCCGCAACACCCATGCCCACGCCAGCGAAGCCGAAAAGACCCGTTACCTGACCCAGCTCACCGCCCCACACACATCCCCCAGCCTACAGGAGATACAAGACTGGTACCGCACCCACCTCCCCCACATAGCCCCCTGGTACCAAGGCCCCGTAGGCATCGACATGCTCATCACCCGCGACGGAGAGATATGCCCCTGCATCGAAATCAACTGGCGCATGACCATGGGAATGGCAACCCTTTTACAAGATTTTTCCTAAAACCCTTTGCCGTTTCGCCAAAAAACACTACCTTTGCA
>DFKL01000048.1:0-365 GCA_002373535.1 Prevotellaceae bacterium UBA3646
GTGCAAATTGGCAACAATGTCGTATGTCGCCTGGTCCAGTGCTACAGGATCCAGGTTGGCCACTATACCATAGTCAGCTATCAGCGGAGCCTGTGGGTTGCCGTTGCAGTCACAGTCGATACTCATCTTGTTCATCACGCTTATGTACAGGATATTCTTGCCGCCGTTGAAATACTCATGCACCCCCTGGGCAGTGGCTGCCATTGCCTCAAGAAAACCGTTTTGGTCTTTAGTGTGTTTCCAGCACTCGACGACATCCTCGGTAACTCCTGCCGAATGGATATATGCCTTGCCTGCCGATGATGCAACACCTATGGATGCATTCTTCAGTACACCGCCAAAACCACCCATCTGGTGTCCCTTGA
>DFKL01000048.1:414-11600 GCA_002373535.1 Prevotellaceae bacterium UBA3646
TTGAAGTGAGCCAGGTTTATCATGAAGTCGTAATTGCGCATGTGGCTGCCTACTATGTCATATTTCAGACGTGAAGTGTCCTTGAGCGGAATGTGGATAGTGTCCTCTCCGTCCATTATGTCCACTTTGGCGATCTTGGTGAAGCCACGTTCCTCTATTGCCTTCCAATGCTTCTCTGTCGTGCAGCGGTTGCCTCCGTATGCAGTGTTACACTCGACGATGGTTCCGTTAACCTCATCTACCAGCGGCTTAATGAATTCAGGACGAAGATAGCCAGTCTTCTCAGATTCGCCGGTACTGATCTTTACTGCTACTCGTCCAGTTGCTTTACGTCCGAGGGCTTTGTAGATTTTGACAAGAGACTCCGGAGTTATCTCTCGTGTAACATACACCTTGCTTTGGGCAGCAGCGGTAGAGGCTACCAGCAGTCCCAACGTCAGAATAGATAATGTCTTTTTCATACAGTATTTTATATATCTATGATTTGTTAGTCATAACTTGACTCTTATGCCAGCCATAAATGTTGCCCTCGGCATTGGATAGCCTGCATTTATTTCGTATCTTTGTGCCAGTAGGTTCTCCCCTCGTATCCATAGTGTCAGGATACGTGCAGCCTGATAGCTTACGGAAGCATTAAGCAAGGCAAAGCTCTCTCGTTTCACTTCCTCCCCCGTTTGTGTGCACAGTCCGGCCAGTGCAGTAAGCGACGCCGATGCCTGCCATCGTCCGTATTGCATGTCCGCTCCTATATGGCCTTTGTAGTTGGGCGCTCCCACTGTTGCATTGCGCTGATGCAGGTAACTGTGGTTTGTGTTCATGCGCCAGTGTCTCGATATAGTCCATGTAAGGTCTGCCTCTACACCCTCGTTTAGGAATGTACCGCTGTTTATGTTCTTACCGTTAACCGTCTGAATCATGTTTTTCCCGTCCGTAACGAATACGTTTGCCCCGTACTGCAGCCTGCCGTTGCATACTGTATGATGCCATGCCAGTTCGTAGTTCAGCATGCTCTCCGCCTGTAATGTCTCGCTGTTTGCCGTACCGTACATGAACATCTCACGTATGGTAGGATTGCGGAATCCCTTGCCGAAGGTAGCACTCAGCTGTCCTGTGCGAAGGGCCTTCCAGCAGAAACTCGCCTGTGGTATTACCTCGAGACCAGCCCGTGTATGATAGTCAAGGCGGATACCAGCCTCTATTACTATTTTTCTTCCAGCCTGTTGGCGTATATCCAGGTATGGGGCTACTTCGTCCTCGTTGCTGAGGGCACTTTGCTTCAGGCGCTTTGGCGTGGTTACCGTCTCTCCGGTAACCCTGTCGGTATACCATGCGTGCCCGTGTATGTGCTTATAGTCCAGTCCTACTGTCAACGACATGGTGTTGGTCTGAAAGAAGTTGAGGTTCTCGTATGCCGAGAATCCTGCAACGGCATCATACGAGTTGAACAAGTCCGTTTGTGGCATGCCACCGGTTGCATATCCGTCATTTATCTTATGGTATCCGAAATTGTCATATATGCTGAAGGCACCGCTGTGTCTGCCAAATCTGTTGTTCAGGACGATATTGGCCTGACAACGTGTTATCTTCTGGTCGTTTTCAATCATTGGCTTGCTCACGCTGCCAGGATTTGAAGCGTCGAAATGTGTCACGTCCATGTCGCCTGTCAGCGACCAGTGTCTGGATATGTCCCATCCCAGTTTGACAAGCCCCCCGTATTGTTGGAAACCCATATTGGGCCTGTGGTTGTCGCTCCTGCCATACTGTGCGGCAATCGTGGCATGGAACTTTTTGTATCGCAGTTGGTTTGCAGCCTCGGCCTGAAACGTTCCGTAACTGCCGCCACCCAGTTGTACATGAGTATTGTTCAGGACTTTCCCATAAAGACTGTCCGTCTGTGGAACCTGGCGCGTGATGATGTTTACCACGCCACCCATTGCATTTGAGCCATAAAGGAGTGATGACGGGCCTCGGATGACCTCTACTCGCTCTGCCATTAGCGTATGATAGCTGTCTGCGATGGAATGGCCGAAAACACCATTGTATTGTGGATGTCCGTCAATCAGCACCAGCACCTGTGAATTGCTCGACGACAACCCGCGTATCATGATTCCTCCCGCAGCTCCGGTGCTTACGCCATAACCCATCATACCGCGTGCGGTTACCATTACTCCAGGAACTTTTTCTGTCAGTGTCGGCAGGATTTCAGAACGGAATGTCCTGCAAATCTCGTTCCTGTCCAATTTGCTGACAGTGACTGGCAGCTGGGACTGTCTCGTCTCTGTGCGGACACCGGTAACTACGACCTCGTTCATAGTCATTGTGTCCGTCTTTTCGCCATTGGCAGTACAGATATTGCAGGTACAGACGGACAGGAGCAGGATACAGAGTCTTGACTTTTTCACCAATTATGTTTTTTTCACATGCAAAATTACGCCATTACACATGTAATGAGTTTTTTTGCCCGTTAAAACATGTTAATCCCCTGAAACAATGGACAAAATCACGGATAGACCTAATGTAAAAGTATGTAAATTTGCAGCCGGATTTATAAAGAGGTACAATGGCACTTAATTACGTTTGGCTTGGTTTGTTTCTTGTGGGCATAGCCGTAGGTGTTGTCCGGTTTGTGTTCATGGGTGATGCTGATACGTTGCCACAGATGATGAACTCGACTTTCGAGATGTCCAAATATGCATTTGACCTCACCCTGGGTCTTACCGGTACTCTCACCCTGTGGATGGGGATACTTAAAATCGGCGAGGACAGCGGTCTGGTAGGCAAGCTGGCAAAGGTACTTAGTCCCGTCTTGACCAAATTGTTCCCAGATATTCCCAAGAACCATCCCGCCTTGGGGGCAATCTTTATGAATATTTCGGCAAACATGCTGGGATTGGACAATGCAGCCACTCCGTGCGGACTGAAGGCCATGCAGGAGCTGCAGGGTATCAATCCAAAGAAGGATACTGCCAGCAATGCAATGATTATGTTCCTTGTACTTAATACGAGTGGACTTACGATTATACCGGTCAGCATAATGGCCTATCGTTCACAGGCCATGCTTACGGAATTTGGCAGCGCGAGTGCCATGGCAGCAGCCGGAGCTACCCCCACAGACGTATTTATTCCGCTTCTCCTGACCACGATGTGCAGTACGCTGATTGGACTTATAGCCGTGTCTTTGTATCAGAAGATAAACCTTTTCCGACGCGCCTTCCTGGTAATGTTTGCAGTCATCGCCGCCCTCGTTGCAGCACTTTTCTGGACTGTTTACGGAATGGATACCAGCAAGGAGATACAGGACTTCTGCAACCTTTTGACCAGTATGATAATATTGGGAACGATAGCCATGTTCCTCATCTCAGGTATCCGTGGCAGGCTGAACGTCTTTGCATCCTTTATCGAAGGTGCCAAGGGCGGTTTCCATACGGCAGTAAACCTTATTCCGTATTGTGTGGCTATGCTTGCTGCCGTGGGAGTCTTCCGTGCCAGTGGCTCATTGGAACTGCTGCAGACAGGTATGCGCAATGCCGTTGATTTCTGTGGAATGAACAGCGACTGGGTAGATGCATTGCCCGTTGCCTTGCTCAAGCCGCTAAACGGGGCCGGAGCCCGCGGTATGATGATTGAGACATGGACGAGCCACGGCACATGCTCGTTTGTCGGTCATCTGTCCAGCGTCATCCAGGGCAGTACCGACACGACCTTCTATATTCTGGCCATCTACTTCGGCAGCGTCGGCATAACCAAGTTCCGCTACAGTGTCGTTTGCGGACTGCTTGCAGACTTTGCAGGAATTTGTGCAGCCGTAGCCATCAGCTATTTCTTCTGGGGGTAGTTCTTGTCATTGCCGGCATATATCTCAAACGGTACACGGAAGGGTATGCCGCGTTGCATCATGTCGTCGAGGATGGGGTAGAGGCGTGTCTTGAAGCCGGTCCAATGGCGGTTGTCGGGGGTGCTCCAGCCTGCCTCGGCGAGGGCGAGGGCGCGGGGGTAGGTCATGTAGAAGGCTCGGTTGATGTCGTTGATGGCTTCGCCCCACAGGGTGCCCATAACGCCGGTGATATGGTCTGTGGGCTGGTTCAGTTCCGGGTATGCAGGATCCCACTGGTATGCGTCTTTCAGAGTGAGGATGGGCATGCCCCAGTTGTTGTTTTCAGGGAGGTCGCCAGGGTACTGTGGGTAGTCGAAGTAACAATGCTCGCCTGGTGCCATGATAAGGTCGTTGCCGGATGCGGCGGTGAGCCGGATTGCTGTGGGAGTGAGTGCATTGCGCCACGTCACGAGGGTGACGTCTTTGGGGTAGGGAAAGAGGTATTGTGTGGCTGGTGGGACGATATTGTCCATCTCCACCCACAGGATGGGCTTCTTGCCTTTTGCACGTAGCGTTTCCCAGAAATGTGAGAAAAAGTATCCCATTATCAGGTCGTCGCTGGTGTAATGTAGCCTGGCCTTAAGGGCCTGGCAGCGTGGGCATAGGCTCCAGTTCTTGCGTATAAGGGATTCATCGCCCCCGAGGTGTATGTATGGCGAAGGGAATAGAGCGGCTATCTCATTTATGATGTCGCTGCACAATTTGTATACTTCAGGCTGTGAGGCGCACAGCATGACGTCAGTGCGCAGCTTGTGCCCCCATGCGGTGGTGTCTGTGTGCTGGCAGAGGTATTGCGGGTGAGTGCGCAGTATGCCATAGGTGTGTCCGGGGATGTCTATTTCAGGGACGATGGTGACGTGACGTGTGGCTGCATATCGGATGAGTTCACGAATCTGGTCTTGCGTGTAGTGCTGCTGTCCTTGGGTGAGTTGTGGGTGGCTGTATACCTGTATGCGGAACCCTTGGTCGTCAGAGAGGTGTAGTTGGAGAGTATTGAATTTGAAACGTGCCATTTCATCGATATAGCGCTTGATGTCAGAAACAGGCAGGTAGTGCCGTGCAGGGTCGAGCATCAGAGCGCGGTATCTATAGCGTGGTATGTCGCGTATCTGTACTGGAGCTATGCAAAAGCGGTTCTTATTACATGTGCTGTTTGTCCTGATCCACTGATCGAGGGTGTTGATGGCGTTGAATACGGCATGTGGAGTCGCACCGTGGATGGCAATGCCTTTGTGATTGACAGTCAGGGTGTATTGCTCGTCGTTGTCTCGAAGGGTTGTGTCTATGCAGAGTTTGATGTCAGCCTTTGCTCGTTGTCTGTCATGCAGTGATATGTCGGGAAAGTGCCTGTGCAGCAGTGCCTTGAGGTATGTCGTTTCTGTCAGGAGCCTGTCATCTGTGCTGATGAGACATTTGCTTTGGATTATACAAGGCTTCTGCAGACTGATGTGAATTTCGCGAGGGTAGGGTATCAGTGCCGGCTGGTGTGTCTGTGCAGTGGCGGCGACGGTAGCCGTGGATATGAGTGCAAGAATGTGTAGTTTGCATGTTTCGTGGCAACTGCAGTTGCATGTGCCGCAGCCCCCGGTTCGTTTCTGGCGGTGTATGTATCTGTATGCTACGATGACAGCCGTGATCAGGATGGCTGTCAGGATCAGTATGCTTTGTATATTCATTTCGTACTACATTATAGTGTTGAGTGTCAAGGCAGTGATGTAGGCGGCTATCCACGCTGTGATGCATTGGAAGATGATGGTGGCTATGGACCATCTGGTACCAAGTTCGCGCCGGATGGTGGCTATGGTGGCTATGCATGGGGTATACAGGAGACAGAAGACGAGCAGTGTGTAGGCAGTAGCAGGCGTAAGAATGGTTGTGAGTGCCGTGCCTGCAAAAAGAGTTGATAGAGTACTTACTACCACCTCCTTGGCTAGTACTCCGCTGACAAGGGAGGTGACTATGCGCCAGTCACCGAAACCGAGCGGTTGGAATAGCGGTACTGCCATCCCGGATATCTGCGCGAGTATGCTCTCTTGCTCCATGCCTTGGGCAACCATGTCCAGATGCAGGTTAAAGGTACGCAGGAACCAAATCACAATGCTGGCGAGGAATATTACCGAGAATGCTCGCTGGAGGAAGTCGCGGGCTTTGTCCCATAGCAGGCGCATTACGTTGGCAGCGACTGGCAGGCGGTAGTTTGGGAGTTCCATTACGAACGGGACGGCTTGTCCGCGGAAATATGTGTACTTCAGTATCAAGGCTACGATTATGGCAGACAGGATGCCTATCAGGTATAGGCTCATCATTACTATAGCTCCGTGTCTTGGGAAGAAAGTCGAGGCAAAGAATGCATAGATGGGTATCTTGGCCGTGCATGACATGAATGGCGTCAGCAGTATTGTCAGACGGCGGTCGCGTTCGCTTGGCAGTGTGCGGCTGCTCATTATGCTGGGTACGCTGCACCCGAAGCCAAGGAGAAGGGGGACGATGCTGCGTCCCGACAGGCCTATACGGCGCAGGAGCTTGTCCATTACGAATGCGATACGAGCCATGTATCCGGTGTCCTCGAGCATCGACAGGAAGAAGAACAGTATGATTATTAGAGGCATGAAGACCAGGACTGTGCCCACGCCGGAGTATATGCCGTCTATGATGAGAGAGTGTACGGCAGGAGCGATGTTCCATTGTGTCAGGATGGTGTCGCTCACTTGTGTGAAACGGTCAATTCCTGCTTGGAACAGGTCTTGCATCCATGCGCCTATACTGTTGAATGTCAGGTAGAATATGATGCCCATGATGCAGAGGAATGACGGCAGGGATGTCCATCGGCCCGTAAGTATGCGGTCGAGCCTGCGGCTGCGACGTTGCTCCTTGCTTTCCTTGGGGCGTATGACTGTGTGCCGGCACACTTGCCTGATGTAGTCGTACCGCATGGCTGCCATGGCTGCCTGACGGTCCAGGTTGCGCTCTTCTTCCATCTGGCGCAAGATGTGCCGGACTGTTGCATGTTCGTTCTGGCTGAGGTTGAGGGCCTCGCTCACTAATGGATCGCCTTCTATGAGCTTGGTCGCGGCAAAGCGCAGAGGGATGTCGGCACGTCGGGCGTGATCCTCTACGAGGTGCATGATGGCATGCAGACAGCGGTGTACTGCACCTCCGTGCTCAGTGGGTGAGCAGAAGTCCTGTCGTTTGGGACCTTCTTGGTATCGTGCGACATGCAGGACGTGACCTATTAGTTCATCGACGCCTTCGTTCTTCATGGCCGAGATGGGAATTACGGGGATTCCCAGCAGTGCTTCCATTCTGTTGATGCGGATGGTGCCGCCGTTGTCCTCGACCTCGTCCATCATGTTGAGGGCAAGTACCATGGGTATGCCCAGTTCCATGAGTTGCATGGTCAGGTACAGGTTGCGCTCGATGTTTGACGCATCGACTATATTGATGATGGCAGTGGGTTTTTCCGCGAGTATGTAGTTACGGCTGACGATTTCCTCGTTGGTGTATGGAGATAGCGAGTATATGCCAGGAAGGTCGGTAAGGATGACGTCAGGGTGTCCCTTGATGTGACCGTCCTTGCGCTCGACGGTTACACCGGGGAAATTGCCGACATGTTGGTTGGAACCTGTCAGTTGGTTGAACAGTGTGGTCTTGCCGCTGTTTTGGTTCCCGACCAGGGCAAGGCGCACTATTCCTGGACTAATATCCTTGTGGTCGGTCTGTTCTTCGTGATATCGTCCGGATTCTCCGTATCCGGGATGTTCTGTCTGATATTGATATCCTCGGCTGGTATCTCCGTCTTCGTCTGGTATCACGTTTTCTGCCTGCAAGGCAGTGTCAGTCGTGGTGACTGTTATCCTGTCGGCATCTGCCTTGCGCAGTGTAAGCTCGTATCCATGTATGCGCAGTTCCATGGGATCGCCCATGGGGGCATACTTTACCAATGTTGCAGTGACGCCTGGCAGGACACCCATGTCCAGAAAGTGCTGGCGCAGAGCTCCCTCGCCTCCTACGTTGGTTATGATGGCCGACTGGCCTATGTTAAGTTGTGCAAGTGTCATTGTCTGCAGGCTTGATTACGTTGTGTTGCTTGTGCGTGGTTCATGTCTGCAAATTTACAAAAAACTATAGATTATAGTCCGCGAATTATGATTTCTTTATACCTTTGCACTATGAAATCATTAATTTTGGGTAGTGGGTTGCGTGTGATAGTGTCGGCAGGCGACAGCGATGTGGCTTATTGTGGCATTGCAGTGGACAGTGGTACGCGTGACGAGCTGGAAAGCGAGAGCGGCCTTGCTCATTTCACCGAGCACCTTAGTTTCAAGGGGACAGAGAGACGCTCCTCGCGCCAGATAATCTCGCGTATGGAGAGTGTTGGAGGCGAGCTGAATGCTTTTACCGGAAAGGAAGAGACAGTCTACTACTGTGCCTGCCAGGGTGAGTATATGGGGCGTGCCATGGATTTGTTGTTCGACGTGGTCATGCACAGTACCTATCCGCAGGGAGAGATGGACAAGGAAGTGGAGGTCGTGGTAGATGAGATCGAATCATATAACGACAGTCCGTCAGAGCTGATATACGATGATTTTGAGGCTCTTCTGTTCGACGGACATCCGCTGGGACGTAGGATTCTGGGTGATGCAAAGCGTTTGCGCGAATATAGGAGCCATGATGTGCAGGCATATGTGTCGAGGATGTACACTCCCGATAGAATGGTGTTTTTTTGCTGTGGTCCGGTGGAGGAGGATGATGCATCTGTGATGCGCCTGTTACGTCCTGTATTGGCAAGGTATCCGGAACTGAACGTCGGGCAGGCTGTGCCGTCAAGACGAGTGCGCGAGTCATTTGCCACATTTGAGGCAGGTGGCAGGCCAGTGACTGTCAGCATGGTCAAGGACACCCACCAGTCGCATATCATGATGGGAGCGCGGGCCTATGCAGGCGATGATCCTCGTCACCTTGCGCTGTATGTCGCCAACAATATCTTGGGCGGTCCCGGGCTGAGCAGCAGGCTGAACATGGCCTTGCGCGAGCGTACCGGACTTGTGTATATGGTTGACAGTTCGTTGGTTGCATATTCGGACACCGGGGTATGGGCAGTGTATTTTGGCTGCGACAAGGGAGACGTATCACGTTGCAGGCGTCTGGTCGTAAACGAATTGAAGAGGATGTGCAGCAGTCCCTTGAGTGAGCGTGCGTTGAATGCCGCCAAACGCCAGCTATCAGGGCAGATAGCCTTGGCCTATGAGAATACGGAGAACGTGGCCATTGGCATGGGCAAGCGCCTTTTGCACTATGATAGCATGCAGAGCCGTGAGCAGTTGATTGAGCGTATAGGAGCAATTACGGCGCAAGAGGTCTGGGAAGCAGCTCGTGAGGTCTTCGATCCAGAGCGCCTTACCATTCTGGAGTACAACTGATTTTTATCGTTTCACCGCTTACGGGGTGTATGAATTGCAGGCTTGATGCATGCAGCATTAGCCTTTCTGCCGAACTCTCATCGCCATACAGGCGGTCTCCGAGAATCGGGTTGTCCAGACCTTGCGGGTGTGCACAGTGTACTCGCAGCTGGTGCGTACGTCCAGTACGTGGGGATAATATGACGTGTGCATGTCCGTCAGTGTTTTCCAGGACCTGGTATTTCGTTTGTGCCTGACGTCCGTGTATGTTGTCTACAGTCTGGTGTGGCAGGTTGTCCAAGTCAGGTCGCAGCGGCAGGGTGATTTCTCCGCAGCAGCCCGTCGGCATCTGGTGTTGCAGGATTGCCTGGTATTGTTTGTGGACTGCACGTTGCTCGAACTGTCTCTGTAGGTTGGCAAGCGCGGCAGTGCCGCGAGCGAGCAGCATGACACCACTGGTATCCTGGTCCAGACGATGTGCCGGCTGCCAGCCGGTGATGCTTTGTACTGAAGGGTAGAACTCACGGCCCGGTACCGAGAGCAGGCCAGACGGCTTGTTGACGATTAGCAGGAACCTGTCTTGGTACAATATCTCGAGTTTTTTGGCCGTGTCCATGTATTGTGACATACGTGGATCGGGTTCCGGGTCGAGCCCGTCCAGCATGTGCTGCAGTATAGGTCGGCAGCGTGTCGCGCATGGCGGGGTGAAGCTGTCGTCGCGTGAATTCCATTCGGCAATGGCCAGGGGGCGTATGTGTCTGCGGAAAGCTTCCTGCAGCAGCTTTGGAGCACAGCAGTCACCGGCTCCTGATGGAATACGGGTGTTGCCGAACAGTTGTGGCAAAGTGGCTTCCTGCCCTTTTATATTAAGGAATGTGTATTGGGAGAACAGCCATTGCTGCAATGCTTGCGAGCGGACTTTGCGTTCGTGTCGCAAGTCGCAGACTTCGCGCGGCGTGACTTCTGGTGAAGCAAGGCGTTGGTTAATTGCCGTTATTGCAGCCTCCTCCTGTACAAAGTGACAGCCTGGTTGCCTGATGTCGAAGATTGGCGGCACGAAGCCTGGCTGGACGGTCTTGCCGCCCAATGTCCCGCTGAACGCAGCCAGGTATCCTCCTTCCCAGATCAGGACGCCGAATGTCTTGCCCTCCGAGACATCTTCCTGCCAGGCCGTGTTTGACAGGTATGTGCGACGAACCTCCTGCATGGCAGCGAGGCACCGCTTGTCGAAAGTATATATGCGGAATGCCATGTATTTATAGCCAGTAGACGGATTCAGGTCCCATGTTGAACAGCAAGTCTACGATGCTCAGGTTGGGAATGAAACCATGCCGAGGAGCAAACAGCTGGTAATATGGTTCCTGACATATTGCTGCCTGGTCTTGTATTGTACAGTCCGGGATGCTCAGCAGACGCACTATTGTACTGTGCAGGTCGGCATTGAAGTCTACGAGTCTTTCCCAATCATGTCGCTCGTAGAAAGGCCGGAAATCCTCTTCGTAATAGTCGAAGTATGGAGTCTGGCGGTAGCTGCTGACCAGAGCATTCCAATGGCGGTGACGCCAGTTCCCATGTTCGGATATGAGTATTTCTCCTACAGGAGTCACCTTGTGTGGGTTGACAACCGGGATGCTGAGTTTCAGCATCCCGGCAGGTGAGTCTATGCAACAGCTGTTCATGCCCTGTCCTCTGCGGAAAGGGACATAGAAATCAAAGGCTGCCCCTTTTCGGAGCAGCCTCTGGTAATATTGTATGGATCCCAGATAGGCAGTCGTCATTCCGGGGAAACTGTCACTTTACCTGATAGCGGACTTCCTGGGTGCGGAATTTCTTCACCGTTACCGGCACCTTAGAGTATTTCAGTCCTTCGGCCTTGATTATAGTACAGCGGTTCTTGTCATTCTCGGCAAACG
>DFKL01000089.1 GCA_002373535.1 Prevotellaceae bacterium UBA3646
TTCGTAACTTTGGATAAGTTACTTTGTCTCGGAAATGCTCAAATAAATTTGGCATTTCGCTCGACTTTTCGTAACTTTGTCCACGTCATCAGGGGTGCATGGCGGATTTTGGCCTTGCTGAGAACATACCCTAAGTGATCTGAACCGGGTAATGCCGGCGTAGAGAGTATGAACTTATTGTATAAAAATCACATGACAAGAGTGTTTTTCCTTGCCATGCTCGCAACGGGCATGGCTCATGTTGCGTATGCTGCCGACAACAGGACATCTGTGCAGGACAGTACGCAGGTTTCTGAAATGGACGAGGTGGTGGTGCGTGCCGTGAAGGCTGCCAAAGATGTGCCTTTTGCCGTCACGAACATCGGACGCAGGGAACTGGAGGACTTTGCCACGAGCACGCAGGAACTGCCTTTCCTATTTGCCCGCACGCCGGGCGTGGTTGCGTGGAGTGAGAACGGTGTAGGGACGGGTACGACGTACATGAGGATTCGTGGTGCGGCAGGGAGCCGCATCAACGTGACGCTGGACGGAGTAGCCCTGAACAGCCCCGAGGACCAGTGTGTATTCTGGGCCAACATGAACTCGTATGCCTCGCTGCTGGGCAGTGCGCAGATACAGCGCGGCGTGGGTACAAGTACTAACGGTGACGGTGCCTTTGGCGGTAGCATAGCCTTGTCGTCCCTACCGCCAGGAATAGTGCGGCAGGCACGGGTAACGGCGAGCTACGGAAGCTACAACACATGGAGAGTGGGCGGCAACATAAGCAGCGGTCTGATGGGCGACCACTGGGTATTGGACGCGGCTTATCACCACACGGGTACGGACGGCTTCATCCACGGTACTGACGGCAACAGCGGCAGCTACTATATAGGGGCTACGTACTTGAGCCTGGACGGTAGCCTGAAACTCAGCTACAAGCACTTCGGCAACTATGAGAAGACGGGACAGGCATGGAACGGCGTGACGGCTGGTAACGATGACTACAGCCTGAATGCATACGGCGGGGTAAGGACATACGCTGACATGGTCCGCTTGGGATTCGGGCGGTTCAACAGTCTGTACGAGCATTTCATAGAGGACTGGTCTGACCCTGCCATGTGTACGACGGAGCGTCATCAGATGAACGACGGCAGCCTGTGGCGCAGGACGACGGATAATTTCTGGCAGAACCATAATCTGCTGAGCATATCGTGGCGCATAAGCGACAAATGGAGTACCGGAGGAACGCTGCACTATACACGGGGGCACGGGTATTACGATGAGTTCCGCTATGACAACAAGGTGGGCAAGTTCGGCCTGACCAACGCGCGTAATGCCAAGGGTGATCCTGTCTACCGCTTCCCGGACGGCAGCGAGCTGAAACGCACGGACTTTGTACGGCAGAAGGGGCTGGGGCAGAACACATACGGTCTGGTATGGAACCTGAACTATCGTGACAGGAGATGGGACGTGACAGGCGGGGTGTCGCTGCAGAACTTTGAAGGGAGCCACTATGGATACCTGACTTATGTTGCAGACTCACGGCTGGCGGATGTGGTCCTGAAGGACGGGCGCTACAAATACTATGACAGCGATGCTACGAAGACTGACGTGCAGGCTTTTGCCAAGGCTACGTTTCACATAAACAGGGGGCTTGACGTATATGGTGACATTCAGTTCCGCCACGTCGGCTACCAGACGAATGGTATTAACGACAAGTTCTACACGGACGACATGGGTAAGGCCACAAACCAGCCGCTGAACATAAACCAGAGGTATAGTTTCCTGAATCCGAAGGTGGGCATTGCATACCACGAGGGTGCGCACCGTGCATACGCGAGCTATGCGCTGAGTCACCGGGAGCCGGAGCGTAACAACTATACGGACAACGGTGCCTACCCCTACCCCAAGGCTGAGAGTGTACATGACGTGGAGATAGGATACAGCCATACGCGCAAGGACTGGCACATAGGCATCAATGCGTATGGGATGTTCTACCGTGACCAGCTGGTACAGACGGGAGCGCAGAGCGATATAGGGGAAAACCTGACTACGAACATACGAAGCAGCTATCGCATGGGTGTAGAGTTGACGGCGGGCTATTCGCCGTGGCGATGGCTGAGCCTGGAGGGTAATGCTGCCATAAGCTCGAACCGCATACTGGACTTTACGGAGATGGTGGAGGACTGGGACTGGTCTACGGGTGAGGGCTACGTGCCCGTGCACTATGACAACAGCACGCTGGCATTCTCGCCAACGGCAATACTGAACGGATTCGCGACATTCACATTCGGTGGATTCAGCGGGACATGGCACACGAACTACGTAAGCCGTCAGTACCTGGACAACACGGGGTGTGTGGATCGCTCGCTGCCGTCGTACAGCACTACGGCTGTCCGTCTGAAGTATGACTGGAAGGTGGGGGCAAGGTGTCTGAAGGGTATCGTGTTCGGCATGGACCTGAACAACATCTTCAATGCGAGGTATGCTGCCAGCGGCTGGGTATACAGTGCCGTTTCGGGCCAGTACGGGTTTGACCTGAACAACCGGTATAACCAGATAGGGTATATACCGATGGCTGGCTTCACGGCAATGGGGAGCATCACGTTCCGATTCTGATAACAATAGGAAAAAAATCGATGAAACCATGTTTTTTGACGCTGCACGCATAATTGAGATTGCCGTAACGGCCATGGGGCTGCTGTACCTGTGGTGGGAGTTCCATGCCAATGCAAGGATGTGGATACTGGGTATAATAATGCCTGCCATAGATATTTACCTGTACTGGAACAAGGGGGTGTACGGAAACATGCTGATGTCCTCGTACTACCTGCTGGTCGCACTGTACGGACTGCTGGTATGGAAGGGGCTGACAGGCAAGAACAGGCAAGGGCGCGGGGATGACCTGCCAATCACGCACATTACGCCGCGGTATGCCGTGATATTCTGTATTGCGACAGTGGGTGTATGGGCTGCTACATACTATTGGCTGACGACTTGCACGGACAGCAGTGTTCCGGCTCTGGACGCTGCAACGAACGCCCTGAGCATCGTGGGTATGTGGGCGTTGGCACGCAAGTTCCTGCAGCAGTGGATTTTCTGGATCGTATATGATGTACTGACAGTCTATCTGGACTGGACGAAGGATCTGCCGTTCAAGGCTGCCATCCATGTGGTGTATGCCACGGTTGCAATACTGGGATTCATCAAATGGCGCAATATGATGGCGAGGGCGTAATGTGTACTTTTTTATCAAAAAGACCGGGTTACGGATTCGCCTGTCTGTTCTTTTTCGTACCTTTGCAGGCATGAACTATGATTCTCTGAAAGACAAAAGGATTGCCGTGCTGATAAGCGGCGGCGTGGATAGCGGAGTAGTGACGCACTTACTGTGCAGCCACGGACTGAGGCCTGACTTGTATTACATCAAGATTGGCATGGAGGGGGAGGATTCGAGTTGTTCTGCCGAGGAGGACATTGAACTGTCCACGGCTACGGCTTGCAGATACGGGCTGAAACTACAGGTCGTGGACTTGCAGAAGGAATACTGGGATCGTGTAGTGGGGTATGCCATAGAGCGTGTAAAATCGGGACTGACGCCGAATCCTGACGTGATGTGCAACAAGTTGATCAAGTTCGGTGCATTTGAGGAGAAGGTGGGCTACAGGTACGATGTCATTGCCACGGGTCACTATGCGACGGTCTTTGAGCGGAACGGCAGATATTACCTGGGTACGGCAAAGGATCCTGTAAAGGACCAGACGGACTTCCTGGCACAGATGTCGTATGCTCAGATCTGCAAACTGGTCTGCCCTCTGGGGGGACTGATGAAGGAGGAGGTACGCAGGATTGCAGAGGAGGCTCACTTGCCGAGTGCAAGGAGGAAGGACAGTCAGGGTATCTGCTTCCTGGGGAAAATAAACTACAATGACTTCCTGCGCAGGTTCCTGGGTGAGCAGGAAGGCAAGATCATCGACATCGAGACGAACAGGATATTGGGTACGCACAAGGGGTTCTGGTTCCACACCATCGGACAGCGCAAGGGACTGGGTCTGGCTGGCGGCCCGTGGTTTGTGGTAAAGAAGAACGTGAGGAAGAACATCGTGTTCGTAGCTCGCGGATGGGATACTCAGCTGCAGTACGGGCGGTGCTTCAAGCTGGCTGACTTCCATGAAATAACGGAACCTCTGCCATTGGATGTCGGCGACAGCATGGGCATAAGTTTCAAGATAAGGCACGTGGACCACTTCATGCATGGTACCATAACTCGCCAACAGGACCACTATGCCATTGCATCTGACGAGCCTGTCCAGGGTATTGCTCCGGGCCAGTTTGGCTGCATCTATGACAAAGACATGACTTACATGATAGGGTCAGGCGAAATTAGTCTGTGATTTAGCTTAGAGATTAGAGCACAGAGATTTTTTGGGGCGTAAATATCTTTCAGTCTGCGGTCGAGAATCTGACTGGCTTGCGATTGGCATGCCTATGGCATGTGAATGGCATACAAACAAGTTGTAATATAATCACAAATACTTGATTTTAAGCTGCTTACATGCGTAAAACTATGTAGGTTCCCGATATTTTGGGAAAAGTGGTGTAAAGATTTTTGTCAGATTGTGCGGGGTGTGACTCCGTGGCTGCCTGCCTATTTGTCGTCCGGGTGTACGTTGTATAGATTTACTACGGGGTTGGCGTACATGGTGAGAATCCGCTGGCGCAGGAACGGAAGGTCGGGATGCTGGAGGGTGACCTTGGACAGCTGGTTGGCGACATAGGCGTCGAAGGTGGCCTTGTCCATGGTGGTGTAACGGTCGGCATACTTATGTGTGCCATTGAGTTCGTCGTAGGCGACGTAGTTGCCTGGATAGAGGCGGTAGCCTGCGTGTATCTCACGGTCGAGACGGCGGGCTATTTCCTTGAAAATCTCGGTGCGGGGAAGGTGTGAGAGCTGGTCTATCCATTCGTTGACGGGACGGCCTGTGTGGTAGTGGATATGGCCTTTCTGTCCGAAGATGCCTGTACGCATGTTGTCAAGGTCGTCCTGCTTGCTCTTCTTCCACGCGGGGTTGTCACGCTTCTGCTGGTATTCCTGTGCCTTGAGGTAGTCGCAGGGGTCGTACTGGTAGCTGATGGTGAGCGGGACGATATTGAGTTCCCTGAGGCTCTGGACGGGGGTTCCGGTTCCTCCCATGGCGAGCATCTTGAGGACGCTATCCTGGGTGTTGTCGCTGCTGTCCTTGGCACGGCCTTCGCGCTGGGCTATCCAGAGGTTTTCCTTCTTGGTGGTGATGGCGTAGTGGATGTAGCGGCTCATGAGCTGGCTGCTCTCGTGCATTTCCTTGGCCTTGAGGCTGCGACGGACGATGAAGGCTTTGTTCATGCGCACGAGGGTCTTGATCCAGGGATATATGAGGAGGTTGTCGCCTATGGCTATCTCGCAGGTGGCCGGAAAGTGGGACAGGTGCAGCTGGAGGTCGAGGATGGCGCTGTCGAGGACTATGTCGCGGTGGTTGCTGATGAAGGTGTAGTTGCCTCTGTTGCTGATGGTGGCGTGGTCGAAGGTGGCGCCATCGGCGTACTTCCTGAGTATGTAGCGGACGATGGGCTTCATGAAGCGTATCTGGAAGTCCTGGGGGGTCCGGACTCCGATGAAGGCGACTCGGATGATGGTGTTACGGACTATGCGTGGGAGCCATGGGACAAGGCTTCGCATCATGATGTTGAAGTGCCGGTCGTGGAGCAACTGGCGGAGGGCGGTGTGCATCTCGCCTTTCTCGTAGGGACGGATTGAGTCGAATTCTGTCATGGTGTGGATGGTTCTTGGCTCAACGGTTTTCGATGATGTCTGTCATTACTTCGCTGATGTCGAGGCCGGCGGCACGGACTTGCTGCGGGATGAAACTGGTGGGGGTCATACCGGGGGTGGTGTTGATCTCGAGGAGATTGATGACGTCGCCTTGGGTGATGATGTAGTCGATGCGGATAATGCCGTAGCAGCCGAGGATGTCGTAGATGGTGCTGGTAAGCGTCTGGACGCGCTGGGTGAGACGGTCGCTGATACGGGCGGGGGTTATCTCGTCGACTTGTCCGTTGTACTTGGCATCGTAGTCGAAGAATTCGTTGGTGGTGACGACCTCGGTTATGGGGAATACGTGACTGACGGTCTTGGTCTTGTAGCAGCCGCAGGTTATCTCGGTGCCTTGCATATAGGCTTCGACCATGACGTCTTCGCCTTCGCGGAGGGCTAACTGTATGGCGGGACGCAGGTCTTGGGGGGTCTTGACCTTGGTGGTGCCGAAACTGCTGCCGCCACGGGAGGGCTTGACGAAGCAGGGGAGTCCGATGCGGTCGATGATGTCCTGGTCGCTGACCTGGTCTTCCTGACCGATGCGGATGGTGAGGCTGTCGGCGACCTTGACGCCGAGGGATCGCATGTAGTTGTTGGTGGCGAACTTGTCGTACGTGAGGGCTTCGACGAGGACGCCGCTGGTGCTGTATGGCATAGAGATGAGGTCAAGGTAGCCTTGCAGGACGCCGTTCTCGCCGGGGGCTCCGTGGATGGTGATATAGCAGAAGTCCGGACGTATGCGTCTGCCATGGCGGTCGGTGAAGGTAAAGTCGTTGCGGTCCACGGGGGATTGCTGACCGTCGGGGAGCAGTGCATTCCACTGTCCTGCGTGTATCTCTATCTTGTATATATCGTAACGCTGGTGGTCCATGAAGGATTCGATGCCTGCGGCGCTGCGCATGCTGACATCGTGCTCGGAGGTGTCACCTCCGCATATTATTGCTATTGTCTTTTTCATTGCGTAATTCGTTTTCTCCATTTGTCTGTGAGTGCTGCCATGTCGTCTGGCATGGGGCTTTGGAAATTGAGTTGCCGTCCTGTGGCGGGGTGTATGAATCCGAGTGTGCGGGCATGGAGGGCCTGACGCGGGCACAGCTGCATGCAGTTGCGGATAAAGGCTTTGTAGGTGGCTGTAGGCTCGCCGCGCAGTATCTGGTCGCCGCCGTATCGTGTGTCTGCGAAGAGAGGGTGTCCGATATGGCGCATGTGGGCGCGTATCTGATGGGTGCGTCCTGTCTCGAGGCGGCATTCGAGGAGGGTGACGGGTCCGTAGCGTTCGAGGACGTTCCAGTGTGTGACTGCGGGCTTGCCGGTGTCGCTGCCGTCGGGGTAGACGGTCATGCGGAGGCGGTCCTTGGGGTCACGGGCTATGTTGCCGCGTATGGTGCCTTGGTCCTGGGCAAACGGTCCCCATACGAGGGCGTTGTATGTGCGGTGTGTGGTGTGGTGGAAGAATTGCTTGCAGAGGTGGGTCTTGGCCTCGGGGGTCTTGGCTATGACGAGGAGGCCGCTGGTATCCTTGTCTATACGGTGGACGAGACCTACCTCGGGGTTGCCGGGATCGTAGCGAGAATCGTCCCTGAGGTGCCAGGCGATGGCATTGACGAGGGTGCCGGAATAATTGCCGCATCCGGGGTGTACGACCATGCCGGCTGGCTTGTCGACGACGAGGAGAATGTCGTCCTCGTAGGTGATGTGCAGGGGGATGTCCTCGGGGACTATGTCCCATTCACGGCGTGGCCTGTCGAGCATGAGGGTGATGGTGTCTCCGGCCTTGACCTTGTAGTTGCTTCTGACGGGGATGCCGTTGGCCTGTATGTAGCCTGCCTGGGCGGCTTTCTGTATGCGGTTGCGGCTGGTATCACGAAGGTGGTCCATGAGGAAACGGTCGACACGGACGGGGTTCTGGCCGCTGTCGGCAACGACGCGGCGGTGTTCGTAGAGCTCGCCGGGAAGGGCCTGTGGCATGAGCTCGTCGTCGGGGATGTCGTCAAAGTACTCTGTATCGTTGTCTTCTACCATTCCCAGTCCTCGGTGTCTATCATGTCCAAGTGTTGTGCGTCGGCGGCACTGTCGTCGGCAATGTCGTCTTCCTCGGGGTCTGTGTTGCCTACGACGAGGATAAGGGGTGCCTCGACTGGTATCTTGTCGCCTTTGTAGACGACGCGGCCACGGCACTTGACCTTAAGGACCCAGTCTTTCTCGCCTGGCACGTATTCGGTGGGGCCGAGACGGAATCCCATTGAGACGAGCTTGACTTCGGCTTCGCGTGCATCGCAGTTGTCGGCAATGTCGGGGAGGGTGAGGGTCGGACTGTAGGTCGAATTGACGGTCAGGTAGATCTCGCGGCCTGTCTTGACGACCATGCCGGGACGGGGCTGCTGGAAGAGGATGACGCCTGTACGCATCTTCCTGTTGTAGCCGCTGTCGGCAACGACGGGGACAAGGCCCTTGTGCCTGAGGGCAAAGGATGCGTCGTCGACGCTCATATTGCGGATGTCGGGAATCTCTATCTCCTCGCCATGGTGTGTGTACCATGCTATGCCTTGCCACAATCCGAGGGTAATAAGGCTTACGACAAGTGCCATTGCTACGAGATTGCCCCAAAACCATGGTGCAAGCAGCTTTCTTGAAAATTCCTTTAGTGTCATGCCTGTGGTTTGTAATTGGGCTCAAAAGTACTGAAAAAAAGAAAAAGAAGCAAGGATTTCCTTACTTCTTTTCTATTTTAAGGTTTAGTTTTAGCCTACTTGCCGTGTTTCTCGTCGGATACGCTCAGTTTCTTGCGTCCCTTGGCGCGACGGCTTGCCAATACGCGGCGACCATTGGCTGTGGTCATTCTCTGACGGAAACCGTGCTTGTTGTTGCGGCGACGGTTGTGTGGCTGAAATGTTCTCTTCATGTCTTATTATTGTTTTATTTGTTTTCGCACAATATGTTTCGGGGTGCAAAAATACGTACTTTTTTGAATATAACCAAACCTTTGTACTTTTTTTTCTTGGATTATCGGCAAATTTGCTTACCTTTGCACGCGGTAAATCAATTCTATATAATTAAATAACTACTGAAGTTTTTTCGTATGATTAATTCTCAAGACATCAAGAAGGGTGTGTGCATCCGCATGGACGGAAAGCTGTATTTCTGTATTGACTTCCTGCACCGCAAGCCTGGCAAGGGCAACACGATCATGAACGTCACACTGAAGGACGTGGTGAACGGCGGTGTAATAGAGAAGCGATTCAACATCGGTGAAAAGCTGGAGGATGTGCGCGTAGAGCGTCGCCCGTACCAGTATCTCTATGCCGAGGGTGAGGACTATGTCTTCATGAACAACGAGACTTTTGAACAGGTAAACATTCCTGCGGACCAGATCACGGGTGTCAAGTTCATGAAGGAGGGGCAGAACGTGGAGGTCGTTACGGATGCAAGCACGGAAACTATATTGTATGCCGAGCTGCCGGCAAAGGTTCACTTGCAGGTGACGTGGACAGAGCCTGGACTGAAGGGTGACACGGCAACGAATACGCTGAAGCCTGCCAAGGTGGAGAGCGGTGCCGAGGTTCGCGTTCCTCTGTTCATCAACGAGGGTGAAACGATTGAAATTGATACTCGCGACGGCAGCTACCTGGGTCGCGTAAAGGCCTGATGAAATATTCGATAATAGTTCCGGTCTATAATCGTCCCGAAGAGGTGGACGAACTGCTGGCAAGTCTGGAAGCGCAGACGTTTGACGACTTTGAGGTTGTGATAGTGGAGGATGGCTCTACGATTCCTTGCCTGGAGGTGGTCAACAGGCATGCTTCCAGACTTGCCTTGCGTTATTTCGCCAAGGAGAACAGCGGACCGGGGCTGAGCCGCAACTTCGGTGCTGAGCGTTGCCAGGGTGAATATCTGATCGTCCTGGACAGTGACTGTGTGCTGCCTGCCGGGTATCTGGCAGCGGTGAACGAGGAACTGGAGAGGGATGAATGTGACGCCTTCGGTGGGCCTGATGCCGCTCACGACAGCTTTACGGATGTGCAGAAGGCTATCAGCTATAGCATGACGAGCTTCTTTACGACGGGTGGCATCCGCGGCGGCAGGAAACAGCTGGACAGGAGGTTCTACCCAAGGAGCTTCAACATGGGGGTCAGGGCTGAACTGTGGAAGAAACTGGGGGGATTTTCGAGCATGCGTTTCGGGGAGGATATTGACTTCAGCATCAGGATATATGAGTGTGGTGCAAGTTGCCGCCTGTTTCCTGGTGCATGGGTCTGGCACAAGAGGCGTACTGACTGGAGGAAATTCTTCAAACAGGTCCACAATAGCGGGATTGCCCGTATAAACCTGATGAAGCGCCATCCTGGAAGCCTGAAACTGGTGCATCTGCTGCCGACTTTCTTTACGATAGGGACTTTCGGCTTGGTGACGGTTGCGGTCCTGTCCCTGCTGCTGGCTGTCATGGGATGGGGTGCGCTGTTGTTTAAGGCGGGGTGTGTAACGGGTCCTGTATTGTGCATCATAGCCGGACTGGCCGGATGTATGACGGCGCTGGCGCCTTTGCTGCTGTATTCGCTGGTTATCGCGGTGGACAGCAGCCTGAGAAACGGGAGTGTGAAGGTGGGGCTGCTGTCCGTACCTGCGAGTTTCATTCAGCTGATAGGCTATGGTACGGGATTTGTGCGTGCATGGTGGCTGCGTTGTGTATGTGGACGTAATGAGGAGCTTCAGGCGTTTAAAGAGAATTTCTACGAGTGAAGATAAAGGAGTGGTCTAAGGACGAGAGGCCCAGGGAGAGGGTTATCGAGAAGGGGGTGGAGTCTGTAAGCAGTGCCGAGCTGCTTGCCATATTGATAGGCAGCGGGTCTGCGAACGAGAGTGGCGTGGACTTGACAAGGCGCATCCTGAGCGAGAACGGAAACTCGCTACGCTCGCTGTGTGCCTTGAGCCGCGAGGAACTGGAGGGGTATAACGGCATAGGGTCTGCCAAGGCTGTTACCATAATGGCTGCGATGGAGCTTGGCAAGAGGCTGATGCGTGAGGCGCATACAGATAGGGTGACGATGGGGTCGGCATCGGACTTGTTTGACTATTTCCGGACTCACATACTGGACCTGCCGCATGAGGAGTGTCATATGCTGATGCTGGACGTGAAGAACCGTATCATGGGGCACAAACTGGTGAGCAGGGGTGGTATTACGGAGAGTAGCGTGGATATACGTCTTGTGCTGCGGAGTGCCTTGATAACGGGGGCTACGAATATCGTACTGTGCCATAATCATCCCAGCGGGGTGCCTGCGCCGAGCAAGGCTGACGACGTCCTGACGAGAAGGCTGAAGGAGGCTTGCGATGTCATGCACATTCGGCTTCTGGACCATGTGATAGTGGGGAGTGACTCTTATTTTTCTTATTACGAATCTGGAAAGTTGTGACATGGAAGGACTGAATATTGAGGAAAGGGCTATTGAGCTGCTGAAGACGGTATTTGACCCTGAGATTCCGGTGAATGTGTATGACTTGG
>DFKL01000169.1 GCA_002373535.1 Prevotellaceae bacterium UBA3646
TCCGCAATCGTACCACCAAATTTTAGGGTAAATTAAAAGGTTGGCGAAATTCGCCAGCCTTCTTGCATTTGTAAGTTTCTGAATCTTTGTTCAACATCAGCTATTAGAACCCGACTCGTTCAAAAACCTACCGAAATCGGTGGGTTTAAAATTTGGATTATGCAAGGTTTCCCATGTCCCCATGTACTCAATAGTATTCCGTAGTCTTAACCAATGACCAATAACAAAGGCAGGGTCGTTATCCTTGTACCTTGCCATATCCGTAAGGCAGATAAAATCGTCTGTCCCATGCTGGAGAATAACAGATATTTCCGTATTCTCCACTGTTATTTTCTTTGTTTTGCTCATAATAACCGTATGTTAATATTTATGCTGCTTTTCTATATGTCCTATGTTCATGTTGGTGGTACGATAGCGGATAATCATTTTAATTTATATCTTTCTTATGCTTTTACATTGTATTATGTGTGTATGAAGTCCTTGAAGTTCTCGGCGGCCATGGTGGCTTTCTCACGGGTGTCGAGCCTGATGTATGTCCTGAAGCACCTTTCGGAGGAGTGGCCGGTAACGGCTATTATGGATGCGAGGGCTATGCCTGCCGAATAGGCATTGGTGGCAAAGCTCCGCCTTGCCGTGTGGGTGGTGAGCATGTCGCAGAACCTGTGGCATGCATGGTTACTGCCTGTGTCAAAGACGGCCTGGTGCGTCCATCCAAGCAGTTCGCCTATGAGACGGAGGTGGTGTCTGAAGGTAGTTGCTCCGACGTATGGCAGACTGCCTTCGTATCTATCCAGTATATTCATTACCCGCCTGTCCAGTGGTATGTAGACTTGCTTGCCTGTCTTTTGCTGTACGAGCCTGATGAATGGCTTGCCGTTGATGCTCTCGAGCATGCGTTTGTTGATCCTACGGTAGTCTGAGTATCGCTGTCCGGTGAGACATCCTACGATGAAGATGTCCCTTGTGTAGTTGAGGTATCGTATGAACCTATGAGTCATGAGCGGCAGTGGCTTTTTTCTTTTTTCCATGAGCCTGTGTCTCCTGATGTGGTCTTCGATTGCCTCTTTTGACGAAAGGTCGAGGTCTGTCATCTGGGCTATCTGTTCGGGCTTGAGGAAGATTTCGTCTGCTTCTTCCTTGCACGGGACGAAGTGTGGGCTCTGATGGTCGATGCCTGTGGTCTTTCGTTCGAGATAAGCGACTTGCATGATAGTACGCAGGTCTCCGAAGCGTGTAGATATGGTATTGGGCTTGTGACCTGTATCGCGCAGGTATGCCATGAAGTGTCGCTGAAATTGTATCGAGACATCGTCAAGCAGAAGTTTTCTGTTGAGCGCAACTTCGTATCCTTCAATATTTTTGAGCAGTGCAGCTATATTGTTGATATAACCTGTACTGACAGGCGTGGAGCGTCGCTGTCTGGTGCGTGTTCCGCTTTTAAGGTCTGCTATATAACCGGATATATAGGTAGTGAGAAACGGGCTGTTCCTTAAGGCTATGACCGGTGGCTGTAAAATGGCTGAGGATGGATTGGTGCTGACGATATTGGCATATACGATGTGGTGTATCACGGAGGATGCCTGAGACGGGACGAAATCTTCCTCGAACTTGTGCTTGATCTGCATGAGAATGTTGGCAAACTGTGCATATTTTATTCCGAGGCTGGGCATAATGGCCGTAGAGACGTATTTGAGGCTCTTGTATTTCTTCCACTCGTGTTCCGTGACCATGAGACCAATGCTGATCTTGTACACCTTACCGCCGTACCTGACGCGGGCACGGATATTTCCGTTGTGCTCGCACCCTTTCTTCTGTGACTTTATAAATACGTAATCCATTTTATGTTGTGTGTTATTTAAGACTGTCAAAGGTAAGCGTTTTTTGGGGAGATTTGGGACATTTGGGACATTTGTAAATATTTTTCGGAAGGCGGTTGATATATTGACTGGCTTGCCTTTAGCATGCGACTGACCTGCGATTGTCCTGCGACATAGTAACAAGGTAGTATTAGTTACTTGATTTTCAATACATTACAAACATACGACCGCATGACTCCCGACATTTAGACGAATGTGGTGTAAAGATTTTTTGCGAATAATTTGTGTATGTGTTTGACATCTTGGAGTATTTCAGGAAAACTCACAGCTTAGGGATTAGAGGTTAGAGGTTTTTCTTTTTTACCTGCAAATCGTGCTGAATGTCGTTGCTTTTGTGTATATTTAGGCTCGGAATTAATACTAAAAACGACATCGGATGAGTATTACTACGTTTTCTAAGGTGCGCCAGGTAATGTTGGCTGCATTGGGTACCGTCCCTGCAATGGTATCTGCGCAGGGCGAGAAACCGAACATTATCTACATTATGTGTGACGACATGGGGTATGGCGACTTGGGATGCTATGGGCAGCAGCTGATATCGACTCCGAACATCGACCAGATGGCAAGGGAGGGAATGCGTTTCACGCAGGCTTATGCCGGAAGCCCTGTGTCGGCCCCGAGCCGTGCATGTTTTATGACGGGCCAGCATAGCGGTCACGGATATGTCCGTGGAAACCGCGAGTATTGGAAAAAGGGCGGCATGGACCAATCCTTGTTTAACGGTCGCGGTGACTACTGGATTGTGGGACAGGAGCCTTATCTGATGACTCATGAGATTATTCCCGAATTGTTCAAGAAGGCTGGATACAGTACCGGAATGTTCGGGAAATGGGCCGGCGGCTATTGGAACAGCAGGTATCCAGACAGCTATGCCCAGGATGGCAATGGCAACACCGACACTGGCAAATATGCCACGACTTCGTCCTTGTCGCTGCCTAACAAGCGCGGCATAGACTGTTTCTACGGCCCGGTGTGCCAGTTCCAGGCTCACACGTACTATCCTAACTTCCTGAACCGCTATGACCCGGAGGGAAAGGGTGACAAGCACGTGGTGGCTGAGACCATGGAGCAGAACATACAGCATGCTACGATCTTCAGCGGGAACACGGACTTTGAGAACAGGAAGGAGTACAGTGCGGACAAGATTCACCAGTATGCGATGTCGTGGATTGACCGCATGGCTGACAAGAAGGTGCCTTTCCTGGGTATCTTCACCTATACCCTGCCCCATGCCGAGCTGTGGCAGCCTAACGACTCTATCCTGCAGAAGTACAACCAGGCGTTCAGGTGTGACGAGAAGTCTCATGGATGGGAGACCGGGAACTGGTATTACAAGAATACGAACAGCCATGCTCAGTTTGCTGCCATGATTACGCGTCTGGATGCATACGTCGGAGAGATCAGGGCCAAACTGAAGGAGAAGGGGCTGGACAGGAATACGCTGGTGATATTTACGTCGGACAACGGTCCTCACGAGGAGGGTGGCGCCGATCCGGCATGGTTCAACCGTGACGGACTGCTGAAGGGAACCAAGCGTTCGACTCACGAGGGCGGGATACGTATTCCGTATATTGCATGCGGTCCGAACGTTCCTGCTGGCGTAGTAAACGATCATCAGCTGGCTTTCTATGACGTGATGCCGACGCTGCTGGACTATATCGGTGAGAATGAGGCTGCACGCGCACACTCATTGGAGGCCAGTTCGGAAAATGACTGGTATGACGGCATCTCGTTCTACAACACGCTGACTGGCAATGACGAGGCCCAGCAGAAGCATGAGTTCCTGTACTGGGAATTCCACGAGACAAATATGATGGGACTGCGCATGGGTGACTGGAAGATGGTAGTCAGCAACGGCAACTGCAAACTGTATGACCTGGCCAACGACATTCACGAGGACACGGACGTGGCCGCACAGTATCCAGAGGTCGTGGCGAAAATGAAGCAGATTATAATGGAACAGCATGTAAACAGTGACCTGTTCGCAGTAACCCTACCTAAGTGACATGAAAAAGTTATTTCTCTTCATAGCTATGCTTGCTGCGGCGATTGCCGCACAGGCGTTTGACGGAAGCAAGTACTATGTGATAAACCGTAACGGGGAGTCAGGGTCGTATATGTTTGCCAACGGCAGCGGCATCTCGACAGGCAGCCTGATCAGCTCGAGTGCAAACTATGTATGGCAGCTGATTCCGACCGGTACCGAGAACGGCTACTACATAAGAAACGCCGGTACGGGACAATATGTACAGACGTGCAAGATAAGCCTGAGCAGTTCAGTGGCGATGGGTGCGTCGCAGGTGGAGTTCATCATCTCGAGGGGTGCCGGGTCTACGGGGTCGGGCACGACGTACTTCATGGCGTCCAACGACCAGGGGGGAATCGTGTATGACACTGATGCCACGCTGGGACTTAACAAGGGTGCCAACGGTGTGGTTGCATACTATATCAAGACCGGACGTGGCAACAGCTACTGGAATATTACGGAAACGGACTATAACCCCGGTGACAATCCCGGTCCTGGTACCGGTGAGGATGAGGATGTCTGCGTGAACGTACATGCCTACCGCATGCCTTGCGGCACGTATATGAATGCTACGAGGATGACGCAGATTGACATTGCGGGTGAGGGTGTCCTGGGTGAGTTGCACTATAGTCCGACTACCACACGCCTGTGGACTCTGTACACGAATGAGCGTGCAACGGTAATGGCCGGCGGAAAGGTGAACGTCACCGGCAAGCTGGCCGGCTACGGCACTGCTGGCCTGGTGGTGGCTGTGTGTGCAGACTTTGACGGCGACGGACAGTTTGAACAGACGGTGACTCCGACGGTTGCTGCCGACATTGTGGCAGAACTTACGGTTCCTGACAACGTGAAGCCAGGCATGGGACGAATCCGCATCCGCGTGGACCAGAACGGCAACACGAGTGCCAACGGCGACATTGCAGGTACGCTGTACGACTTGCCTGTATATGTAGAGGCTGCAAAGGTGGAACGTACGGTGACCGTCCAGATCAACGGCAAGGGTCGTGGAACGGTATGCATCGCGGGTGTCGAGGCTGAGGCCGGAGAACGCATGACGGCAAGCTTTGAGCGTGGAACGGAGGTGACTGCAGTGGCCGCCAACCTGAAGGGTTACAAGTTCACAGGCTGGAAGCAGGGCAAGACGATTGTCTGTACGGAGAAGACATATACATGCAGGCTGAGCGAGGACAAGACGCTGACGGCTATGTTTACCCCCAGGCCCGGCGGTGCCGACATGGACGGAGAGTATATCATGCTGACGTTTGAGCGAGGTAGCGGCCAGAACGTGACAGTACACGTGACTGACCAGGATGACAATGACGTGGAAGGAGTAGCGGCAAGCGTGGTGAGTGTCACGGGCACCAAGTTCAAGTCGTGGTACACCAACGACGTTGCCGACAGGACTGACCTGACGCCTACGTCCACGAGTCTGAGCACAATCAGGAAGATTAGGTTCAACATAACCGGCATTCCTGACGACTACTACATAGAGACTATTCATTCGCAGATGGCCGCGCTGTCAACCTCTGGCGCCTTCCTGACCGATGGCAGCAACCAGTTCAGGATGACAGTGCTGACCGGTCCTGACGACGCAAACCTGACTCAGTTTGCAAAGATCGAGGGTGACCTGAACAAGAATCCTGGTCAGAAGACCTTGTGGGAGTTCACCAATACCGAGGGGTCTGTCGCTCCTACTAATCCGATGTGCCTGGAGTTCCAGCTGGTCAACACCACGAACAGCTGTGCATCGGCAATATACAACGTGATACTGCACAAGAGTGAGAACAAGCCTACGGGTATCGTCGATCTCGTCCATGACGGAACGAAGGCGGGGAACTGCTACGGAAAGTTCCTGGAGGACAACCGTGTGGTGATAGTGAAGGATGGCGTGAAATACCTGACCAGCGGTCAGCGTATCAATTAGAGCCTGGAGACACTTTAGAAACTTGGAGATTATAGTTTAGATAGGTAAAAATGGATTGTGATGATATTGTGTTCCGCCATGAGATGCCTGCGCAGCTGAGATGGTCGGACGTGGATCAGTTCGGGCATGTAAACAACTCGGTGTACTTCCAGTTGTTTGACATGTGCAAGACGAAATATGTGCAAGAGGTCGTGGGTATGGACACGTTGAAACGCGTGGCTATAGTGGTTGCAAGCATCAAGGCTGATTTCTTCGCTCCGATATTCTACCCTGACGAGATTGTGATACAGTCCAAGATAACGCACTTGGGCAACAAGAGCTTTGTAATCCGCCAGCGTGCGGTGAACGTCCGCACCAAGGAAGTGAAGTGTGAGGGTTATACGACGATGGTAACATACGACATGGAGAAAAAATGCTCGATAACCATTCCTGACGACTTCAGGGCCAAGGTGGAGGAATATGAGGACATGTCAGAGGACAGGGATTAGAGATGGAATGATGAATATACGTAAGATCGCTGCATGGCTGCACTTGTGGCTGGGAATCGTATCTGCCGCGCTGATAACGGTGATCTGTGCGACAGGTGCGCTGTACGGACTGCGCGAATATATCCGATATGACAACGAGGATTTCTGGACATGGGTGCTGGACGGGCATTGCTTCCTGTGGCTTCCCCTACCCTATGGCCGCATCGTTACGGGATGTACCGCTCTGACGTTTCTGGTAATCCTGATAAGCGGTGTCATAATGCAATGGCCTGGAAGATGGACGGCAAATGCCGTGAGGAAGCGGCTATGGTTCAGCGGTCCGTTGCATACTAAGCGTATGCTGATGAACCTGCATCTGGTCCTGGGGTTGTGGGTATTGCTGCCGCTTACGGTTCTGTGCCTGACGGGAATGCTGATGGCATTTGACTGGTTCCGTGACTTTGTCTTCCTGTTTGTCCCCGAGGACAAGCAGATGGACCTGATGATACTGAACAGCGAGATTCACGACGGTAGTATAATAGGGCATGCAGGACGGATGATTATGCTGGCCAGTGCAATAACAGGGGCTACACTGCCCGTGACCGGCCTGATAATGTACATAAGAAGAAAGTTGCGAGCCAATACAGGTAAAAGACAGATGGAATGAGGCTGCTACGTTCGGTCATACTTTTCTACTATGACGGTTTCCGCGGCATGACCGTGGGAAGGACGCTGTGGCTGATTATTGCCATCAAGCTGTTTGTAATGTTTGCCATACTGCGTGTATTCTTCTTCCAGCCTGTCCTGCACGGAAGTGACAAGGAAAAGGCAGAGCAGGTACGTGAGAACATGCTGAATCATCATGAAAACCGCTAAATATCATAATAACAATGAATGACATGCTAACTGCCGTCGAGTGGTCAAGGGCTCAGTTTGCCATGACTGCAATGTATCACTGGCTTTTTGTCCCGCTGACCCTGGGGCTTGGCCTGATTGTCGCCATAATGGAGACTGTCTATGTGAGGAAGAAGCTGAACCCTGCCACTGCTCAGGCTGAGGCTGCGGAGTGGCTGGACATGACTAAATTCTGGATGCGTCTGTTCGGCGTCAACTTTGCCATTGGTGTTGCAACTGGTATCGTCCTGGAATTTGAGTTCGGCACGAACTGGAGCAACTACTCATGGTTTGTGGGTGACATATTCGGAGCTCCACTGGCTATCGAGGGTATTTTTGCCTTTTTCTGCGAGAGTACCTTCTTTGCCGTGATGTTCTTCGGCTGGGAGAAGTTCGGCATACGGCAACACTGTGCCGCAACGTGGCTGACAGCTTTCGGCGCCACGATGAGTGCATGGTGGATATTGGTCGCCAACAGCTGGATGCAGCATCCCGTGGGCATGGAGTTTGACCCTGACCAGATGCGAAACGTGATGGTATCGTTCACTGATGTCGCACTGTCTCCGACTGCGGTGAACAAGTTCTGCCATGTAGTCACCTCGTCATGGTCGTTGGGTGCATGTTTCGTTATCTCGGTCAGCGGCTGGTACCTGCTGAAGGGTCGCCATACCGGATTTGCCATTCGCAGCATGAAGGTTGCCGGAGTGGCCGGGCTGGCAGGTATCATGGGTACGATGATAAGCGGTGACACCAGTGCCGTACAGGTCACCAAGGACCAGCCTATGAAGCTTGCCGCCATGGAGGGACTGTATGAGGGCAGGCCGGGTACCGACCTGGTCGGCTTCGGCATACTTAATCCTGACAAAAAGTGGGACAACGACGAGGATGCCATGCTCGTGGAGATAAAGATTCCGAGGGGCCTGAGCATACTGGGGCGCCATGACCCTGACGCGTTCATCCCCGGAATCAAGGATATCATCGAGGGACGCGACATAGTAGACGGCAAGGAAGTAAACACGGTAAACTACAGTGAGCGTATTCTGCGAGGAAGGATTGCCCAGAAGGCTCTGCGTGACTATGGCAGGGCACGTGAGTGCAACGATATGGTCGGAATGAAAGAGGCTCGAGAGAAACTTGCCAAGCACTACAGGTTCTTCGGATATGGATATCTTGGCAAGGTGGACGAGGCTATCCCGCCGGTCGCAATGACTTTCTATCCGTTTCACATAATGGTCATACTGGGCGGTTGGCTGCTCGTTTTCCTGTGCGCTTCCGTATGGATCTTGTTCCGCAGGCAGGAATGGATGAAATTCCGTATTGCCGGATGGCAGGTGTTCCCTTGGCTGGCTATGGCTGCAGCTCCCGTAGCATGGGTTTGCAGTCAGTGCGGATGGATTGTCGCAGAAGTGGGACGCCAGCCTTGGACCATACAGGACATCATGCCTGTACAGGCTGCAATAAGCAGCGTGGGACCAGGTAACGTAAAGCTGACGTTCTTCATATTCCTGATTCTGTTCACGTGCCTGCTGATGGCAGAAATAGGGATAATGGTCAAACAGATTAAGGACAAAAAATAAGATATCGTAATATGAGCTACGAATTTTTACAAGAGTACTGGTGGCTGCTGATCAGCGTGTTGGGTGCCCTGCTGGTCTTCATGCTGTTTGTCCAGGGCGGACAGTCGCTGCTGTTACAGAGGGACATAAGTGATCGTGACCGCGAACTGATGATTGGCAGTATTGCCCACCGCTGGGAACTGACATTTACCGTACTGGTTACTTTCGGCGGTGCCTTCTTTGCCTCGTTCCCTCTGTTCTACAGCACCAGCTTCGGCGGTGCATACTGGATATGGATGCTAATCCTGCTTACCTTTGTAATCCAGGCCGTAAGCTACAAATACAGAGGTGCTGAAGGCAACAGGCTGGGCCGGGAGACTTATGACCGGTTCCTGATTGCAAACGGCATTATCGCCCCTGTGCTGCTGGGAGGTGCCGTGAGTACGTTCTTCTACGGGAGTGAGTTCACGGTACAGATGGCTAAGCTGACGAATGATCCGGAGGTGTCCGGAAACGTAATAAGCACATGGGGCGAATATCATGGACTGGAGTTACTGGCCAACTGGCGCGTAGTGTGCTTCGGACTCATGGTCCTGTTCCTTTCCCGTATACAGGCGCTGATGTGGTTTATCAACCAGATTGACGACAAGGATGTACAGAAGTGGAGCAGAAGGCAGGTTGTCTTAAACTCCGTCGTATTCCTGGTATTATTCGCAGTCAGCATGTATGCCTTGTTTACCGCTACAGGCCTGAAGACCATGGACACACACCAGTTCCAGATAATACGATACAGGTATCTGCTGAACCTGATTCAACTACCTGCTGCCATGGCAGCCTTCGTTGCCGGCACCATAATGGTGCTTGCAGGTATCGCCAGGACGGTACTGAAGCCAGGATTCCGCAGGGGAATATGGCTGACCGGGCCTGGAACGGTACTGATAGTCCTGGCACTGTTCTGGATTGCCGGATACAACAGCACTCCTTTTTATCCCTCGTGCACGGACATCGCGTCGTCGCTGACAATATACAATTCCAGCAGCAGCCGCTTTACGCTGGAGACGATGTCCTACGTAAGCCTGGCAATTCCGTTCGTATTTGCCTACATTGCATGGGTATGGTACAAACTGAGTGAAAGGTAATACCTGCCAAATGATATAAGAAGAATGCGGCTGCCCCTACAAGGACAGCCGCATTCTTCCGTTTCTGCCTGCTGACTACCTGAGCCTTGCTCCTGTCGTAGAGTATGTATTGCCGTCGTGCAGGATGAGTATGCGTCCGTCATGCAGGACCTTGGTTGCAGTATTGCCTGCGGATGAGTCATCGCTGCCGACGATATCACCGATGCCTGTAGGATCGAATCCTATGGGACGGAACGGATTCTCGGGAGTGAATACGTAGTCGCTCTTGCCTGTAGCCCACTTCAGGGAGAAGCGTACGAATCGCATCGTATAGCCTCCGAAGATTCCATTCTCCTCGTAGTACACGCCCAAGGTTCCGTCTGGCAGGACTGTTGCCGCACTGTAGGCCGAACCTGTAGGACATATTACCTTCTTGCTCGTGAAGGTCTCGCCTTCGTCATAGGAGATGGCTATGCTGAGGTTCTGACGACTGGCATTGTCCGGGCATGTCTGGAATGCTACATCCCATGGATTTCCGTCGCGTGTGGCACACCATACCATGTACTCTCCGTCGCATGCATTGCCGCTGATACCGCTGGTGAAACGGGTCTGAGGTGCATACTTCCAGGTAACACCGCGATCGCTGGTTACGTTGTGGTAGTTGTAGCCGCTGGCACGAACGCTGATAGCAAGGTCGCCGTTGTTGCGCTCCAGCGTCTTGGGCTCGTCTGCGTTGGTAGTGCCGCTTGTCCCCTGTACATGCCAGCTGTCGCCACCGTCCTCGGACATGAAGAGATAGAAGTTCTGCGAGTTGTCTGACTCGCGGTTGACGAAGCTGCTGACAAGTGTGCCGTCGCGCAGCTGAAGTGCAGCGCCTGAACCTGAGAAACCGCCCTTCCACGTAGGGTTGGGGCTGCCTATGGCATACAGTTCCTTGGTATGGTCTACGGGAACACCCCATGTCTCTCCGCCGTCTGAGGACTTGACGGTCTTCCAAGTCTGAGGCTTCTCCGGTGTGGATGCGAAGAATCCGTTGCCGTTTGCGGAGGTCGTCATTATACCTATTATCTCACCGTTGTCGCGGTTTGTGACAAGCGATGCGTCGCCATGTCCGTAGTTGCCTCCTGTCTCGGCCGTACCTGCCACGACCTTGGGCTCTGACCATGTCTTACCCAGATCGTCGCTGTACTGAGCGACGACATAGCAGTGGCTGGGCAGGTCGGCATTGTGGTTGAGACGGTCGTCGGTAAGTATGACCAGACGTGTCTTGCCATTCTTGACGACACTGGTGATGGCAGGTATGCGGTAGTACATGGAGCCGTTGACCTTGTCTACACCCCTGTCCTTCGGCATCAGTGCCGTTCCCTCGCTGAGGAAGATCTGTACGTAGTTGGCACAATTGCCATTGGTCTCGGCCACCTCAGTACCGTCTATTATATATCCGGTCACCTTGGGCTTGGTCTTCTTGCCCTCGATGTCACCGTCCTCGATGTCGAACGCTATCCACAGGTAGTGGTCGCCAGGAGTGAGGGCCTTGTTGAGGCTGACCGTACATTTTTCCGACACAGTCGTTGCCGCAGGACCTGTGAGCAGGTCATATTTCCCCAACAACGTACCGGTCTCGTCGCGCCATGGCATCTTCTTGTCTGAGTCGATGAACAGTTCGCGTACATTGCTCGCCTCGTATACCTTGACGGACTTGACATACCTGGGGTTGTAGACGGTCAGGTTGATTCCCTGCAGCTCGGTACTGCCGGTCAGGCCGTCGACGTGCATTGTCACCCTCATTATAGGAACATCCTTGTTGCCAATACCGGTGGTCACCTTGCCCTGAACACATGTAGCCCCGGTAAACGATGCCCTGGCATTGTCGTCGGTAACGTCGACCTTCTCGAAGTTCCACAGTGAGGCATTGCCTGCGCCTGCTGCCCAACGTACGATAAGACTGCCTGCCTGCTGGGCATGAAGCTCGACACCGTCATCCTTGATGATGAAGGCTCCGTTGCTGGGCTGGATAGTGTATATATAATTAGGTGTAGTACTCTTACCAAACTGTGTAGTGCCGCCTGTACCCGATCCTGCCGTACCGAAGTACACGCCGTCGTAGTTCATAATTGCCAGCTTGCCGTCCTTCTCCCAGAAGCTCCAGAGGCGGTCTGACATGAACAGCTTGTCACCGAACGTAATGCGGTCCGATGACTGGGTATAGTTGATTACCTTGCCTGAACAATACGTCACAGAGGATGCTGCTGCATTTACGATATAATACCAGTGGACATTGCCCTCGGTACTGACTTTCGGCAGTCCAGACTCCTGATTCTGCGGGACTACAGTCACAGTGAAGTTGTTCATCAAGACTCCATTGCCGTTTGTTCCGGACAATGTGAACGAGACGGACTGAAGGTTTACGTCAGTCTTGCTGAAGGTCTGTGCCGTGCTACCCGTAGTATAGGTCTTGCCGTCAATTACGAGAGTAAGCCCTGTGGTATGACCGTTGTTCACTGCCTCGAAACTGTAGCTGTCTATAACGTACCCTGCAGGAGCCGTTATGGTATATGTGGAATTTGTTGCCTTACCGGTCATAAGCTGGATAGTATTGCCGCTCCAGTTCATATTGTTCGGTCCGCAGCCAAACTGCAGTTGCGGGGTAGCCGTGCTCTTCCATGTGCTGTTCCAGTTCTGGTTGGCAGTTCCGCTGCTGTTGTACAGGTTGCCGGTGGTCTTGTCCAGAGTGTAGGTTATTGCATCGTCCGTGCCCGGTTCCGGCTCCGGCTCCGGCTCAGATGCCTCCAGGATACGAAGCTGGCATCCGAGGTCTGAGAGGTCATTGCCTTTGGCCGACTGGCTGCTCCAGTTGTAGATCTTGTAGCTCTGCGGCGTTCCTGTCTGGTTCAGCTCGACCTCTCCGCAACAGAAGGCGAAATGCGACATCGTCCCAGCCTTTTTCAGCGTCCATCCGGCGGACGGCCTGGCTGCCGTACAGCTGACTTGTGTATTGTATCCTGCATCGGGACTGATGTAGCAGCCATACTCGCGATTGACGATATCATACGTTCCGTCACCACGGTCCGTAAACTTCCACATACTCTTTGCATACTTGTAATCGGTAGTGGAGCCTACGAGTCCCGACGTCGCTCCGGTGGCCGTAATGAAATGTCCGGTAGAACGGCTGGAGACAATCTGATACCAATGCTCGTCACCGTCCGTGCTGGCTATCGGCATTACATAGCTGGCATCTGTCACAGCCTGCCATCGCACGGCTGCCTGCTGGTCCGTGATAACAGAGAAAGTCTCTCCTGCAAAATCTGCAGCCAATGCCTCACTGATAGCGCGTGCGAACCTGACACTGCCTTTCCCTGTCAGATAGTTATTGCTGTCTACATAGTCTGCATCAGGATTGTTGCCGGTCCCGACTGTTGCAGCATAGGTATCGATAAACCTGACATCTTCATATCCTTCCGTACCTGCAAGGTCATTCTTGAGCCATTCGTTAAGGGTCTTCAGCCTTCCGCCGTTAAGTGACGCATTGTCATAACGGCCATGGACAGACATTACGTATATCCTGGCATCGGGAGCCTTGTCCTTCAGCTTGTCTACCAGCGCCTTGTAATCAGCCTGTACGTCGGATATCGCGGCAGATCCCGTGAAGTCATTCGTACCGGTATAGAGCAGTATTGCCTTGGGGCAGGCCTTGACGGCACCTGTCGGGGCAAATGTAGCATCTACTATCTTACCGGTCGTAGCGATATCTCCACCGGCGCCCCATCCTGTGCCACGGTTCCTGACGTTACGGTTGCCAAGCAGTTCCCACCACTCGGCTGTCTTGACTTCGCTGTCGCCAAAGAACAGGATGTCGTCCTGACTGATGGGTAACACCGAGAACATTGTGGCCCGGCTGCCATTTGAACCGGTCAGGCCGTCTTGCATCTGAACGGCTGACAGGTCACCGTCTATGGCGTCATATTCTGACGTGACGCCCTCACCAAGATATGGCTTTATGGCCGTCGCCCATTTCTTGAAGGCCGCTGCATTGGGATGCAGCTTGTCGTTGCTCCATGCTCCTCCCTGAGCCACACATGACATCGTATCATATATGTCAAGGTAGGTGAGCCATGTATTGCCTGCCGTACGCATGTCGCCGATCCATGCATTGAGCAACTCGTTATATGAAAGCCACGTTGACCGCACACGGTTGCCTGTAGTGTTGTCCAGTATGGGATACAGGTATACCTCCGTGTCCGGATAGCGTGCGTGTATGCGGGAGACGATGTTCTGTACATACCTGAGCAGCACATCTGGAGAAGACGGCGTTGCCAGACCTCCGCTGGTCGCAATGTCGTTGGTGCCTATCATCATGAAAACCTTGGCCGGCTTGCTGCCAAGATAGCTTTCGATATTCTCGAACTGCTGCGTTGCATACGAGCCTGAGTTTCCACGATTGGAAATCGGAAGACATTTGCCGTCCTTGTCACGGAAGACCTCGTTCCACACATGCATATCAGTGATGCTGTTTCCAATCATCACGATACCACCTTGTACGGGTTGGAGCACCTTGAATCCGTCGTAACGAGCCTGACGGAAAGGCTCATCTGCCATGCTCATGCCAAAATATGCAATAAGCATCAGGAGACTTAGTAAGACCTTTTTCATAATTACGCTATAATATTTGTCGTTTATCCTAATTCTATCACTTCCAGATTCCTGATGTCGGCCCCTTCTATCGTAAAACGGACCAACGTGCGTACGGCCTGCTGGCCATACAGTCCGGCAGCTCCGGGATTGATGTGCAGGCATCCGAGCCTGGTGTCCATCATGACCTTCAGTATGTGCGAGTGTCCGCTTATAAACAGCCTGGGGGCCGGCACCTGATTGCCTTCACCGTCCATGTGCGGATACAGATATTGCATCACGCTGCGGTCGTATCTGCCTGGATAGCCGCCAATATGCTTCATCAGCACGTCGACACCCTCGCACATGAATCGCTGCACAAGCGGATACTCGCGACGTATATCGAGGGTATCTATATTGCCATATACAGCCCTGAGCGGGGCTATCCGTGCAAGAGCATCGGCAACGGATGTCGTTCCGATGTCTCCTGCATGCCAGATCTCGTCGCACGAACCGAAATATCTGGCATAGCGGTCGTCCCAGTGCGAATGTGTGTCGGATAACAGGCCTATGTGTTTCATCTGCAGGATACTGTCTATCTGTTATATGTATGCATGCTGTCGACCGCCGACGGCAGGTAATTTACTCCGTACCACGTTATCTGGAGCGAAATGAATGTCAGCAGTATATATACAGCCAGCCTCCAGCGACCGCAATCCCCCGTATGCAGGCCTGCCTGTCCGGCCGGCAGGCACGACAACGTCATTATCCACGTCACTGCCGCCCAGTTCTCCTTTGGGTCCCAGCCCCAGTAATCACCCCATGCCTGTCTTGCCCATACACTGCCCATAAGCATTCCAAGGACAATCAGTCCGGAGGCACTTTGCATCAGCTGCGCGGCCAGTCCCGAATCACGGCATGCTGGTTCCGTCCTCCCATATCCTGACATATTCCAGGCTACCACGGCCACCGCCACGGCCACAAGTGAATAGGCTATCATATACATGCCCAGATGTGGTACGAACCACCATGAGCGCAAGGCTGGCGCCAATGTCTGAAAATTGATTTTCGCAACAGATAACGCAGTGAACACCAGCGATATAACCAAGACAACAGGAAGCATTACTTTTAAGTTCCACCGCCCCAACGACAGCAACACGGCCGCAACGGCAAGCAGTGCCATTCCAATGTATGTCACCGGCAACCACGGGTCACGTACGAACAGGAGTACACTGTATCTGCCACCGTCCATATCGCACCCTTCCTGAAAGATGTCATATCCCTTGTAGGCAGCCGGGGAGTTCACCTCGGTCACCATCTTCCTGCCATCTACCAGCAAGTAGCTGCGAAACTGTCTGGGCGCAGCAAGGTCTGACGCGTAATACTCGGTCTCGAACCTGTCCAGTGCAACCGTAAATGGCAGCGTCACAGCCTCGCCGTCACCCGTATAGGCTATACTGCCAGCCTCGCCGGTATATATCTGCATCTTGCACGACATACGGTCAGGCGCTCCCAGCAGAGAACCTGCGACTATCAGCCAGACTCCCACGCGACATAGCCAGGGCGTGCCTACAGGCCCACTGAATATCTGCAAGCCGAGCGAAACGAGCATCACGGCCAGATATACGGCAAAGGCCGCACTCGTATGAACGGGCACCGACCAAGTCCCCTCGATTGCAAGCAACAATGCTCCCAGGCACAACTGCCAGCGCAGACATACATCGCCTGACAGCCAGACGACTATACTGTTCCGCCTGCAAAAGCGATGCAGCAGCATAATCACGAGCACCAGACTTGCCGCCAAGACGACCGACAGGGGAAACGACAGACCATGTACCCAGCTATTCATGCTACATAAATTTATAATTCCCAGTGTACAAATATAATTAAAATATTAAGAAACGCCGTATTCTTGTACTCCTTATTTACTCATTCAGGCAGATTTATTCACATTTTCCTGCCTTGCCTGTAATTACGGCAATGATGCGGGACGTAGTGACTGTCAATAGCCTTTCTGTCTGAGGTACCGGACGAGTATATGCCCCATGCGGTCACTGTGCATGATATGCGAGGTATGGTCTGCACCGTCTACTATGCAGGTCTCGCCCTGTGGTATGGAGGCAGCAATCTCGCGGGTATGGGATTCCAGTATGAGGTCATGCTCACCGGCACATATCAGTGCCGGACAACGGATTTGTCGCATCTGCCCAAATGTCATGACAGGCTCGTCTATCATCATCTGAACCAGGGGCGGTATATCGGGAGCCATTGCCTTGAAACCGTCTATGACTCCGTAGCCGACTCCGTCCGGGAAAATATTGCTGCCGCTGGTTACTATGATTCCGCAGGTTCCCGGGTGGTTCACCTCCATCTGCAAGGCTACGTTGCCACCGTCGCTGTAGCCGAAGACCGCAGGATGTACGAGTCCCTGGAACTGGATAAACTGATATATGTCCTCGGCCATATCGGCATAATGGTACTCGCTGACCGGAGTATTGGCTCCCTGTCCGCGCGAGTCCACGGAATATACCTGATAGCCGTTGTCCTCCAGCACCCTTGCCGTCGGCTGAAGGTCATAGCTGCTGCCGCCGTTGCCGTGGAGCAGGACTACCGGCCGTCCGTTACCCTGGACGACATAGAACAGACTTTGTCCGTTGACTGTGACAGTACCCGTACTATGCATCAATCAAAGAATCTTTAGCCTGACGATACTGGCTGATCAGCCTTTCCACTATGACATGAACGGGAAGAATCTCCCGGACGGCAGATGCTATCTGGCCAATTTCCAGTTCGCCATCCTCCACGTCTCCCTCGAAGATTCCGCGCTTGGATGCCTTGGGACCGAGTATCTCACGCAGTTCTGCGGCATCGGCTCCCCGGCTCTCGGCCTCAGCGACACGCTGGTACAGATTGTTCCTGACAAGCCGGGTGGGCGCTATCTTCTTGAGCATCAGCATCGTGCCGTCTTCGGGAAGACGGGTACAGTATTCCTTGAACCGCTGACTGGCCGAACTCTCCTGGCTGAGGGCAAAAAGCGTCCCTATCTGGACTCCCTCCGCTCCCAGCGCCATAGCTGCCAGCATCGCCTGTCCCGAGCCGATGCCTCCTGCTGCAATCAGTGGCAAAGCAGTGGCCTGACGTGCCTGCGGTATAAGGGTCATCGTAGTCAGTTCCTCGCGGCCGTTATGCCCTCCTGCCTCGAAGCCCTCCGCAACTATGGCATCCACGCCTGCCTCCTCGCACTTGGCTGCGAACTTACAGCTTGACACCACATGTACTACCTTGATACCTGCCTGGTGAAAACGCGGAGTATATTTCTTAGGGCTTCCGGCCGAAGTGAATACTATCTTGACACCTTTGTCGACTATCATGTCGACGACCTGGTCTATATCCGGATACATCAGCGGGAGGTTCACCCCCCACGGTTTATCCGTAGCCGCCTTCATCTGGTCTATATGATATGCCAAGGTCTCCGGATGCATACTGCCGGCCCCGAGCAGCCCAAGGCCTCCGGCATTGCTCACTGCGGATGCCAGCCGCCATCCGCTGCACCATACCATACCCCCTGAAATGACAGGGTATCTGATTCCGAAAAGCTCCGTAATTCTGTTTTCCATAGTCCTGTTTTTATTTTTATAGCACAAATATAGGATTCTTTTTGTGATTTTCCGTCATCCGGTTGGATAAATCGGCATTATTATTTAACTTTGCGTGTGTATAACACTGTTTGCCATGATTCATTTTGACACTGACTATATGGAAGGTGCGCATCCGCTGGTCATGCAGCGCCTGGTGGAGACCAACCTGGAACAGACCGCAGGATATGGCTGCGATGCGTACTGTGCAGAGGCCAGGCAACTGGTAGCAAAGGCCCTTGGCATCGAATACACAGGCAGCGCTGACGGGTACCAGATCCATTTCCTGGCCGGAGGCACGCAGACCAACAGCACCATGATTGATGCCCTGCTGAGGCAGCACGAGGGCGTCATGGCCGCAGAATCGGCACACATCAACGTGCACGAGTCCGGAGCAATCGAGGCAACAGGGCACAAGGTGCTGGTCCTGCCGTCACGGAACGGCAAGGTAAATGCCAGTGACGTGGAATCATACATAAACGAGTTCTATGCCGACGAGACCTACGAGCACATGGTTGCCCCCGGCATGCTGTATATCTCCTACCCCACTGAATACGGAACGCTGTACAGCAAGACTGAGCTGGAGAACCTGCACGACGTCTGCAGCAAGGTCGGCATACCACTGTACATAGACGGTGCCAGGCTGGGATACGGACTGGCATGCGACGAGTGTGACATCACCCTGCAGGACCTGCCGTCGCTATGTGACGTCTTCTACATCGGAGGAACCAAGGTCGGCGCCCTGTTCGGCGAATGTGCCGTAGCGCGCCCGGGACTGCTGAGCCACCTGTTCCCGCTGATAAAGCAGCATGGCGCCCTGATGGCCAAGGGCAGGCTGCTGGGTATTCAGTTCGGCACGTTGTTTACAGACGGACTGTATCTGAAGATTGCACGCCATGCCGTAGACATGGCAATGAAGCTGAAAAAAGGATTTACGGACAACGGCTTCCAACTATTCCTTGACTCACCGACAAACCAGCAGTTCTTCGTCCTGCCCAACGAGACGATGGACCGCCTTGCCAAGACATGCTCGTTCGAGATATGGGGAACACGTGGCAAGACACATACCACCGTGCGATTCGTCACCAGCTGGGCGACGACTGAGGAAAGCGTAGACATACTGCTGAAGGAGATAGAGAAGGAACATGAACAGACAAACTGAAATGCAAGCGACTATGACAATGAAAGAGAAGACCACATTCTACGTACAGTCACTGCTGGCTGGCGTATTGATAGGATGCGGCGACATCGTGTACGTAGCATGCGAAAACAAGATTGCAGGGTCATTCCTGTTCTCGCTGGGACTGATCAGCATCCTGGTAAAGGGATACCCTCTGTACACGGGTCGCATCGGATATGTCGAGAGCCTGAAGGACATATACAAGCCCATAGGCGGCATGCTGCCAATGATTTTGGCCAACTTCGCCGGAATAGGCATTACCTGTCTGCTGGTTAACGCCACACGCCTGGACCTTTCGGCCGTAGACGGCATGGTACAGGCCAAGGTCGGACAGGACTGGACGAGCGCCGCGTTCCTGTCGTGGGGCTGCGGCATAATGATGTACCTGGCGGTCAACGGCTGGCGCAAGACTCAGAATCCTGTCATGGTCATCATGCCAATCATGTTCTTTATCCTGTCCGGATTCGAGCACTGCATTGCCAACTTCGGCTACTTCTGGATGTGGATAGGCCGGGAAGGCTTTGCACATGTCGGCGAACGTATCGTCGAACTGCCGCTCGGCTTCTGTACCAACCTGCTTGTCATGATTGCCGGCAATGCACTGGGCAGTCTCACTTTCTCCAAGATATGACTCGAGAAGAAACAGTATTGTCATTCCTGCGTGAACATGACATTCCGTTCACCTGCTACAATCACCCGGAGGGAAAGACCATCGAAGAGGCCAAACGCTGGTGGAGGGACGACGGCAGTATACACTGCAAGAACATCTTCATGCGTAACCACAAAGGCAACAGGCATTACCTGGTTTGCTTCCACTGCGACCATGACCTGGACATACACGACCTGGAAGCCAGGCTCAAGGCCTCACTGCAGTCACAAGGACTGCCATCGTGCGGAAAACTGTCGTTCGCCTCGGCCGGACGTATGCTGAAATACCTCGGCCTGGAACCGGGAAGCGTTTCTCCGTTCGGCCTTATCAACGACACGGAGCATCATGTACACCTGTTCCTGGACGCCAGGCTAAAGGAGGCCGTGAGCCTGAGCTTTCATCCCAACGACTGCCGCGGCACTGTAGTCATAGCGAGGGACGACTTCGAACGCTACCTGTCCATAGTAGGCAACTCATACGAATACCTGAAACTGTACTGACCGGATATGAAATACAGTGACCTGTTCATAGACTTCGACGACACTCTGTACGATACGCATGGCAATGCCGTCATTGCACTGAAGGAACTGTACGAGGAGCTTGGCCTGGACAGCCATATAGGCAGCGAGGACGAATTCTACCGCCTGTACTGGGAAGCTAACCGCGCCCTGTGGGCACAGTACAGCAACAGCGAGATAACACGAGACTACCTGATATACGAACGCTTCCGTCGTCCGTTGTCAAGCGCTGCCAAGGACGACGCCGCATGGGTTACACGGGAATACTGCCTGCAGGTCAGTGACAGGTTCCTGGAACTGTGCTCGGTAAAGCCCGGACTTATATCTGGGGCAGAGGAACTGGTAAAGGCACTGAAGGATGCCGGATACCGAATGCACATCTGCAGCAACGGATTCCACGAGGTGCAGTACAAGAAGCTGCAGGCTTGCCGACTGTACCAATATTTCGACAACATCATACTCAGCGAGGATGCCGGCAGCAACAAGCCGTCACGGGAATTCTTCGACTATGCCCTCAAGACGACGGGAGCCTGCATAGAGTCTACGCTGATGATCGGAGACAACTACAAGACAGACATACTGGGAGCTATGGACGCCGGACTGGACACCATGCTGTTCAACATCTGGAATGTAAGGGACCTGCCACGCAAGCCTACATACACGATAGACAGCCTGAAGACGGCCATGGAAATACTTGTAAGACAATAACAACCTTATATCCAACTGATTAAATATATAAACATGAACATAAAGATTAGCACTACAGAAGGCGACATACTGGTACGCCTGTATGACGAGACGCCACTGCACCGCGACAACTTCATCAAGCTGGCAAAGGAGGGTTACCTGGACGGGACGCTGTTCCACCGCGTCATCAAGGACTTCATGATCCAAGGCGGCGATCCTGACAGCAAGGGTGCACCTGCAGGCAAGATGCTTGGCACCGGCGGTCCCGGCTATACCATTCCTGCAGAATTCGTATACCCGAAATACTATCACAAGCGCGGAGCCCTGAGCGCAGCACGTCAAGCAGACGAAGTAAATCCTGACAGGGAAAGCAGCGGCAGCCAATTCTATATCGTGTGGGGCAAGACATACAAGCCACAGGAGCTAAGGCAGATGGAACGCCAGATGGCAATGCAGCAGGAACAAAGCGTATTCAATAGTCTCGTTGCCAAAAACCGTGCAAGTATCATGGAGCTGCGCCGCAACCGCGACCATGCCGGACTGCAGGAGATGCAGGACCGGCTGATAGCAGAGACCAAGGCTATGTGCTCACAGATGCCAAAGCCGGAGTTCTCCGAGCAACAGATTGCAGACTATACTACGATAGGCGGCACACCGTTCCTGGACAACCAGTACACGGTATTCGGCGAGGTCGTTTCCGGACTGGACGTCGTGGAGAAGATCCAGAACTGTGAGACAGGCCGTGCAGACAGGCCAAAGAAAGACATCGGCATGAAGGTTGAGATTGCAGAATGAGGAACGAGGGTCAAGACAACGGTACAGGAATATTCCAACATCCCGTATGGGTTTCAATCCTTGCCCTTACGGCAGCAATCGTATGGGGCTGGGCATACCCGTTGATCAAGATGGGCTTTGAGGAGTTCCGTATAGGACCATCCATGACCGGCAGCAAGATGCTCTTTGCCGGAATACGCTTCACTGTGTCCGGCATTATCATCCTGGCCGCGGCAAAGATTGCAGGACGCAGCTTCCACATAAAGCCGCAGGCTGCGGACCATGAAAAAGAATCACACCGGGTCTGGGACGTCGCTGCCTTCGTCCTGATTTTCTCGCTACTGAACACGACACTTCACTACACATTCTTCTACATCGGATTGTCATACAGTCAGGGAGCACGGGCGGCAATCCTGAACTCGATGAGCGTATTCACCGTAGTCATCCTGGCCTGCATATTCTTCAAGAGCGACAGGATGACACTACGCAAGGCACTGGGTGTAATCATCGGCATCACAGGCATCCTGACGCTGAACGGCGACGCACTTGTCGGAGAGGCCTCACACTACAGGCCAGGAGAAATGTTTGGCGACTTGATGATCATCCTCAACGCTCTGTGCAGTGCGTTTGCCTCGCTGATGACACGAGGACTGGCCCGTCGCACGGATGTCTTCGTAGGCACGGGATACAGCCTGGCCATCGGAGGAATCCTGACCATAGTTCCAGGAATCATGATGGGTGGCACCCTACCCCGCATAACGCCATGGGGAATGACCATACTGATGCTTCTGGTAGCAATCTCGACCATAGGGTTTACCCTGTACAACCGCCTGCTCGCCACTAATCCCGTAGGCAGGATTGCAATATACAACTCACTGATTCCCGTAGTCGGAGCCGTCTCCAGCTGCTGGTGCCTGGGAGAGCCTTTCTACAGGAAATACGTGATAGCCGGAACCCTGGCTGCGACAGGTATCTATTTGATAAACAAAGGTCAGACAGACAAAAGCGGAAAATGAAAGAACCTAAAGGAATGTTCACCATCCATGGTGAGCCAAAGATAGCTGAGGCCGCACGACGACATATACTACGCGAGTTCGAAGACCTCGAGTTCTACGAAGAAGGCCACCTGTACATCCTGCACGGACAGAGCCTGAAATCCGTCTCCTCCATAGGTCATCGCTTCATACGCGAGCCATTCGACGAGCAGAAGCAGGCCGCAAGATATGCCATGCGGCATGGTCAGACGGCAGACTACTGGATAAGGCAGTGGCGACAGAATTCGTTCCGCGCCACGACCCTCGGTACCAAGACACACGAGTTTGGCGAAAGCCTCGGATACCTGAAAGCAGGACTGCCACAGTTCATCCGCGACAGCATCAAGCCTCAGTACATGCCACAATACGGCTACCTGGCCCCCATACACCCCAAGGAGGAAGCAGTCGTGCGATTCATGCAGGACATGCCTCCGACATATCACCTGGTACTGAACGAAGCCAAGGTCTACAGCGGCAAGAACCCTCAGAAGGAACGCAACCTGCAGGAACAGATCTGCGGGACATTCGACATGTTGTACTACTATGACGGCGAAGGAGACGAGAGCAAGGCAGGCTTCGTAATCCTCGACTACAAGACAAACAACAGCCTGTACAGCGAATACAACCAGCGATTCGGCAAGACTCTGCTGCCGCCATTCGACACGATGATCGAGGAGGACCTGTCACTATACACCATACAGCTAAGCCTGTACGCGCTGATGCTTGAAGACATAGGAATCCCGGTCACAGACCGTAAGATCGTATGGCTCGACAACGAAGGCGAGTACAAGATAATATCAGTCTGCGACGTAAGCGGACTACTGCGAGAATGCATATAGACAACACAAAAAATTACAATATTATGAAAAGACACATCATCGCAATGGCAGTAATCCTGCTCTCGGTATTTGCAGCATCTGCCCAGGAGTATCCTGTCACATACGGCTCAGAAGTCAGTGTGACACATGCCAAGCACTACCCCAAGACAATAAGCATAAAGGGGACACAGTCACAAGAATACAAGATAGAGGACATAGCCACCGCTCCCATGTGTCCGGCATACTTTGACAAGACATCCGTCGTATTCAAGGTAAAGGCCGGAGACATCGTCACCCCCGATGTCACCATCAACGGCAGTTGGATGCACAGCTATGTGTTTGTAGACTGGAATGAAGACAAGAAATTCGAAGTCAGCCTTGCCGGAACAGGTCCTTACGCCACTGGCAACGGAAACGAGCTGATGTGCTGGTCGCTGTACAGCAAGACCGGAGACGGGTCTAAAGGATGGAACAGCGACGGGACAGAAGTCAGCGGAGACGTTGCACTCTCGCCGGGCAGATTCCGCATACCCAAGGATGCACGGCAAGGACTGAGGACACGTATGCGCTACATGGTTGCATGGAACTGCACAGACCCGTCAGGCAACTATGCAAACTATATTTCAGACGGAGCATGTATCATAGACGTCACGCTTGAAGTAGACGGCATCGTAGAGGGAGATGTCACCAAATACCCCATAGACGAATACGACGAGCCCACGGTAGACGTAACCGTTCCCGAGGCCGAGTGGAATGCCATTGCGGCAGGACTGCACTGCACATGGGCCGACCGCAACGCACTGTACATGAAGCACCGCGTACCACAACTGGAGGAGACCACCAAGGCCGAGGTAACGGCATGGAAAGGCGAACGGGCCAACCTGGAAGCCGTACTGTTCAGCAATACTGCCCAAGGCCGGTTGCATCTCGTGCCTAAAGGCGAGGCTGCCAAATGGATATCCGCACGCTTCCTCAACTACGTAATCACCGACGACGGACGCGGATGCGGCAATCACAACTTCTCCCTCACACCATGGCTGGTTCCCGATGTCATAGACCAGGACAAGCCAAAGAGCATCAATGCCCGCGAGACACGTCCGGTTTGGTGTTCCATACAGGTTCCGCACGACGCGACGACAGGAGTGCACACGGCACAGATACAGGTCCTGGACGAGTCCGACCAGACCGTCGGGACACTGGACCTTACGATAAACGTCGACAGTCATAGCCTGCCTGCGGTAGCCGACCAGAAGTTCCACCTTGACCTATGGCAGCAGCCTTACTCGGTCAGCCGCTACTACGAATGCGAACGTTGGAGCCCGGAACATATCCAGGCACTACGTCCGTATCTCAAAGCCCTGGGACAGGCCGGACAGAAAGCCGTGAGTGCCATACTATTCTACGAGCCTTGGGGCGAGCAGTCACACGACAAGTTCTCGGCAATGATCACTACCACCAAGAAGGCCGACGGCACATGGGCGTTCGACTACACCAACTTTGACAAATACGTTGAGCTCTGTGCAGAATACGGCATCACCGAACAGATCAACTGCTACTCGATGGTCACATGGGACATGTCCTTCCGCTACTTTGACGAAGCCACAGGACAGGACGTAGACTGGTCCCTGAGCGTAGGTTCGGACGACTACAACAACCTGTGGAACGCATACCTCAAAGCCTTCCGTACACACCTGGAGGAAAAAGGCTGGTTCGACAAGACCTGCATAGCCATGGACGAACGCTCCGAGCAACAGATGCTTTCGGCATACGAGATAATCAAAGCCAACGGCTTCAAGATGGCACTGGCCGGCAACTACCACTCGTCACTCAACGACAAGCTGTATGACTTCTGCGTAGCACTCACGCAGAGCGACAGGTTCACCCAGGCCGAGCGCCAATACCGGAAGGCCAACAACCTGATAACCACAGTATACACGTCATGTGCCGAGAGCGAGCCTGACATCTACTCGAACTCACTGCCGGCCGAGGCAGCCTACCTGCCCATACACGTTGCCGCCAACGACCTGGACGGCTACCTGCACTGGTCATGGATCAACTGGGACGAGCACCCCCTAACCGACACCCGCTTCCGCAAGTTCGGCGCAGGCGACACATACTGCTACTACCCCGGCAACCGCAGCAGCGTACGCTTCGAGCGCCTGGTCGAGGGCATACACCAGTTTGAAAAGATCCAGATACTGAAAGAAGAGTACCGTAACGATACCCAGAAACTCGGCCAGCTCAACCAGCTGCTTGAAGAATGCAAGAGCTATACCATATCAGGCAGCGACTGCGCCGGCAAGGTACGGCGCATGGAAGACTTCCTTAACGGCAAGGAAGGCAAGGTACGGCGCAAGGAAGTCGAGGAGGAAGGCAAGGTAACAGGCTACTGGAAGATAAAGGTAGACGACACCCACTACGCCAAGGCAGCCGCCAACCTTACAGAATGGGCTACCGAAATCAGTTCCCAGACCACATACGACCTGTTCAGGATAGAGGGCACATACGAAGCCTGCACCATCAGCCTCATAGGGCGCAGCAACAACATCGGTCCGGACAAGAACATGCAGATGTTCGTAGACCAGACGGCAAGCACCAAGTACACAATCACGGATGCCGGCAACGGCAAGGTCAGGATCAAGAACAACGGCTATTGGGTATACGTAGACAACGGCACGTTTACATGGAATGCCGGCAAGTACACCGAACTGCAGCTGGAATACGTCATGGACAGCGAAGACCCCGTGCGCACGACGCTGTTCAGCACGCTGGCCGGCGGCATGGACATTCCGCCATACCGCATACCAGGCATCACATGCGGCAAGAACGGCAGGCTCATAGCAAGCGCAGCACGACTGGTATGCGGCACAGACCCGGGATACGGCCAGGTAGACTGCGTAGTGAAGATAAGCGACGACAACGGTCAGACATGGAGCCAGAACGAGATAGACGTAGCCGTAGGCGATGCCAGCCTCATCAACAACAAGAAGACCCCCATGGAAGCCGCATACGGAGACCCTGCCGTAGTGGCAGACCGCGAGAGCGACGAAGTGCTGGTAATGGCCGTGGCAGGATGCACCGTATACGGCAATTCGAGCACCACCCGCAGCAACCCCAACATCATTGCTGCAATACGCAGCCTGGACGGAGGTGAGACATGGCAGACACCTGTAGACCAGACAGAAATGATATATGGACTCTTCGACCGCGGCAAGCCATTGGCAGCAGCCTTCATCGGCGGCGGCAGGATATTCCAGAGCCGGATAGTAAAGACCGGCAAGTACTATCGCCTGTACGCAGCCATGTGCGCCCGTCCTAACGGCAACCGCGTGATATACAGCGATGACTTCGGCCGCACGTGGAATGCCCTGGGAGGAGCCAGTGCCACACCTGTACCGGACGGCGACGAGCCCAAGTGCGAGGAACTTCCCGACGGACGCGTAATAGTCACCAGCCGTGCCGGAGGCGGACGCCTGCTGAACATATATACATACACAAACACGGCTACCGGCGAAGGCACATGGGGCACACAGACAAAAGCCACGATGAGCGGTCTCAGCGCAAATCCCAGCAGTAACCCGACAAACGGCGAGATGCTCATCGTACCCGTAGTCCGCAAGTCCGACAGCCAATCCATGTACCTCGTCCTGCAGTCCGTACCAACAAAAACCTCACGCGTGAACGTAGGAATATTCTACAAGGAACTGGCAGACATCAGCGACATCCGCAACGTGAGCACACTGGCCAACGGCTGGGACGGCTTCTACCAGGTCAGCAATACAGTCAGTGCATACTCGTCCTTGGACCTGCAGGCTGACGACAAGATAGGCTTCTTCTACGAGGAGACACTCACCAAATGGGGCACCAAGCAAAATCCCGTAAGCACCAGTTTCCCGACAGGAAGCGGCACACACAACTTCGACGGGTTCGAGAACA
>DFKL01000070.1:0-261 GCA_002373535.1 Prevotellaceae bacterium UBA3646
ATCCAAAGTTACGAAAAATCGAGGGAAGAGCCAAATCATTTATGAGCATTGCCGAGACAGCCGGAGTCATGAAAAAGCCGCCAAAAACATGTGATATGCGGGCAGAGGAGGGGGCTTATGCACGTTTTCGCCCCGTAAAAAACAAATTTGTGCCGTTTTTATTTGTTTATTAGCGTGCTTATTCGTATCTTTGCCGTCGCAAGGGTGAAACGGCCGTTCCGTCCTTGCTGAAAACGTTCGGGATGTAGCGCAGTTGGTAGC
>DFKL01000070.1:353-3330 GCA_002373535.1 Prevotellaceae bacterium UBA3646
CAAGTTCGAGTCTTGTCATCCCGACAGAAAAAGAGGGTCTGAGCCCTCTTTTTTCTGTTAATTGAGACGCTATAAGGCTGACAGCTTATAGTTTCCCTCTTAGACTTAGCCGCTATAAAGCATAAGGCGTAGTGCTCAGAGAGTCACTGGGGGCGGGCCTACATGGCGTCGGACAAGTGGTTTAGCGCTTTCCGCATCTTGGAGCGTCCGAGGGCTGAAATCTTGTCTACACGGTCGTACTCGAAACTGCCGAAACGGTTCATCGGAATGTCCACCAGTACGTCGGGCTTGTATAGCTTGACGCTGAGGGCTGCGTTCTGCTGTATCATCAGGCTGCACATGCGCTCGGTAATGGTGAAATAATTGACATCAAGACCGTCGGGAAGCAGTGAGGCGAGGATGCTCATTGGCAGTGAGCGGCTACGCTTGCGCCGAGCCTCGAAGAGCTGCTTGATTTTCGGTTCTCTACCCCAATACGATCCGCTGACGTTGACGGCGACAAGCAGCTCGCCTGCCATCTCGCTGCCCTGTCTGAGCGGCAGGGGATTGAGCACGCCTCCATCGACGAGTATCATACCGTCGCGCCTGACAGGATTGAAAAACAGCGGGAGTGAGATAGAGGCACGTATGGCCTCGTACAGGCTGCCTTTGCTGAACACGACTTCCCGTCCGCTCTCCCAATCTGTGGCCACGGCCTGATATTTGACGGGCAGGTCTTCTATATTGACATCTGGAGCTATCTCTTTAAGGGCATCAATCACTTTCTCGCCTTTCACCAGATGGTTTATGCTCAGTGACAGGTCCAGCAGCGAGAGCATCTTCCTGCGGTCTATAGTCTGCATCCAGTCCTTGAACTCGGCCAGACGTCCTGTGGCATACATGCCGCCTACCAGCGCGCCCATAGAGCAACCGGCAATGCTGCGTATACGATAGCCCTGGCTTTCAAGTTCCTCGATGGCTCCGATATGTGCCAACCCGCGGGCACCGCCACTCGACAATACCAGTGATACGTTTCTCATCAGTGCGATGTGTTATTTGATACGGACGGGTGGTGCTATTTACCACTCATTGTCCCAGATGTAACGGTCGCTGCCGAAGGTCCTGTGGTCACGGGCGTCATTGTTGCCGCCCGCATCGTCCACGTATTCGTCAGTCGCATCGTCTTCGACGATTTCTATTGCGGAGCCTGTCAGGAATGAATGGGTAATGCTACAGGCGTATATGGTTGTCGTGGGTTCGGTATATTGCTTTTTCATTTCCTTGATATATTGTAGATTGTATTACTTTACGATTACCTTGATGCCGTTGATGATGTTTATTCCCTTGTGCAAGTCACTGCGCCTGCGACCGTTGATGTCGTATATGACCGCGTTGCCGTCCATCAGGGTGTTCAGCGCATCAATGCCGGTTGCGTCCTCTTCGCCGACAGATATGCTAAGTACTGACTGACGGGAATCCGAGGTGACTGGTACCTTGAGGTAGCAGCGATTGCTGCCGCTCTTGATGGTTGAGGATGTCACTTTCCTGAACTGGTTGCTCTGTAAGACGTAATAGGTATAGTCGGCATCGCTGACCGGAACAGATACAGGCGTCTCGAAATTACCTACCAGATAGTCTTGTGTGGAATTGTCCGGGGCGGCTGCGGTCTCGCCCTTCAGGGTCAGGCGGACTGTGCCTGCATCGGACTTGAAGATGTAGGGAACGCCAGATGCCATTTCACTGACCTCGTCCAGAATGACGCGGTCGGCCGTTACCTCTGTCACTTCCAGGACCTTGGCCATGCCGGTCGCCTGTGAGACCAGGGCTCCGTTAGGAATACAGATTGAGCCGAAATTGCCGGACGTCACATTGCGTGAATAGTAGCGTCTGCCCAAAACAATGGCATTGCCGCTATGGCTGATGTAGTAGTCGTAGTCTCCCACAGTGACGTTCTCATGGCCATTAATGGTCAGAGCATCGGCATTGAGGCTTCCTGATACGTATATGAGGGTGCATGATTCGCCTTCGCCTAATTTGGCGGCTATATCCTCGGTAGTCATGTTGATGTTCAGCCGAGAGAGCGTGTTGTCATCTGTATATGCATTCAGGTTGCCTACGCTGAGTGTATGGTTGCCGCTGATGGTTATTTCTGCTCCATTGGCGTTGACGATGGTCAGGTTGTCGGCCGTGATATCTGCCGCTATGGTTTTCGTGCCGGTGCCCTTGAGTGTCATGTCGAGTCTGCCGCTGCCTGATTTTGCTATCGCACCATTGATGTTCTGGGCGGAGCTGCAGTCAAATGTCAGCCTTAATGTGTTGGCTTTTGCAGAGCTGTTCAGGAAGCCTGCATTGATGCGGCCAGTGCCTGTCACGTTTACGGTCGTTGTGCCAGTGCCGTTTTCCCTGAGGTTGAACTTGCCCGTCCAACCGGAGAGGTCTCCCGTGAAACTATATGTTGGATAGCGTGTGCCTTCGTCATACTGTTTGTACATAAAGTCGCCACTGCCGGAGAAATGGCCGGTGAATGTATATGTGTTTTCGTTGTTTGCCCCATTCACGCAGAAACCATAGTCGTCTGTTCCGTTTATAAGTATAATGTTGGCGTTTGTCGTGGAGTTTCCTGCAATCCATCCCTCGACATTTGTCATTTGTACCTTTGACTTGTTGCCGTTAACCAGGTTGTCGAAGCTAAATGCTCCGTTGTCACTTACATTGACATCCGCCCTGGCTACGATGCCTGTCCAGTCGTTGCCTAACGTCACTTTCAGCGGAACCGTTACGGTATAGTCTGTTGTCTGGAAGGTGCCGGAACCGATGATAGTGGGGTTCTGGCCGGGAATAATATTTTCGGTATACAGGGTCATGCCATTGTCTATCTGAATCTGGGATGTGCCTGATTCGGCCTTGAAAAGCGGCGTGGATGCAAGTTCTTTGTCTTCAAGCTTGGTATCTAAAACCAGCTTTTTGCCAGACGGTATATATATGTATATGAAGTCTT
>DFKL01000070.1:3505-5661 GCA_002373535.1 Prevotellaceae bacterium UBA3646
ATATAATAGAACTTTCCTTCCGTCGTCTGTGCCGTCAATGCGTCTTTGCTGTCAACCTGTGTCCAGCCTTCTGTGCCTGAGATGCTGACCGTGAGGCTTGATAGTGTCACATTGGTAAACGTGGCAAGGGTGCGTGACTGTACAGTGTTGAGTTCCGTGGGTTCCGTCAGTTTTGCATTTATGGTGAAGGATGCACCGGAGCCTATTGTCTGACTGTTGTCCGCCTCGAACGTGAAACTTCCCGTAGTTCCGAGGTTGACGGTGTTGGTGCTGATGCCGGCAAAGTGACCGGACTCGGTCTTGATAGTCATGCAGCCATCAATATTAAAGGTGTGTGTGCCCGGGTCGTTGCCTCCTCCTTCTGCAGTGGGTGTATTCAGGGTCAAATGGAGTTTGGAGGCCTGATCGATATCTATTGTCACATTGTCGCCATCAGCGGATTGCAATTTGTTTGTGCTTGCCGTCAGTGTGGAATTTTCGAGTCTCAGCCGGAGTTTCCAGCCCTCGTAGCTGATGCCTGAGGCTGTCACACCGTTCAGATAAATGGGATTCCACATTCCGGAACCAGTGATTCCAGGGCCGTTGCCACCCCATATTTGTCCGGTGCTCCAATAGTTTTTGTTGTTCCACTCGGTGGGAGTGACGGCCTTGTTCTCTCCGATGTATACATTATACGGCAGTACGTTGATTGTCTTGGTAGTGGCATCGACAGTTATTTCCGTATAGTCGGTGTCTGTCCCTCGGTCGAATGTGAAATCGCCGGCATCGGGGGTGACGCCTTGTGCAAAGAAGAATGTGCCCTTGTCGTAGACGGTATTGAAACCATAATGTGTCCCGGTGCCATTATATGTAACAGTCTTGGATCCGTCGGAACCTCCAACAAAATTTACTGTATATGCGTTGCCGCTATAGGCTTCGCCGGCTTTGCATGCAAAAAATACGGGATATTCGTCCTGGCTTCCTAACCCTATATAGTTGTCAAGGGCTTTCCACGATTGACGAGATTCTCCTTGTCTGTCGCTCGTGAGTACAAGTTGGGTCTTGGCACTGGAGGTGTAGTATATCGCGCATATCTTGTCACTTGGCTTCGTTACGGACGATTCTGCGGAACGTGTCATGTATCTGCCTTTGGAATCACGGACATATATCCACTTGCCGGTACTTATATTGTTGTTCTGTACATCGCCGTCAACTTCAATGTACAGCATCGTGGAACCCTTGTTTGTGCCTAATGCTGCCGATGTGGCAGGGTGTCCTGCAATTTCATCGTCCATCGTCGTGATATATTTGTCGGTAAGGTTGCGGTCGGCATCGGCTATACGTACCTGATACCAGCCGCTTGTCAAGCTTGTCGTCTCGGTGAATGTCGGATTGCCTACCTCGGTCAATACGACTTCCGTGCAATAGTTTCCGGCATGCTCCGCGATCTGGTATGTTACTGTTCCTGTTTCGGCTTCAAGACTATTCCATACACTTGTGTAATAGTTTATTGGGTCTCCATTAGCTTGTGCTGCATAGGTCCTGTTGTTCTTATTGTTTTCTTGTCCTGTCGTCAAGCCGCAAATGCGGTATGTCCCGGGTTCCTGACCTGGAAAAACTTGTATTCTTACGGATGAACTTTCAGCAACAAGAGAATTGTTAAAGCCCCAATAGCTGTTGGTTGAAGTTTCCTTTAGCTTGTAGCAATTATATTCGTCTGCCAAACTGAAGTAAAATACAGCCGGGGTTGCCGTCGTGGAGGCAGAGCATTTCAGCGTAGAGTTATCGACTATTACAGGATATGTGTTGCCGTCTGTGAACCGGAAGTGGATGGTGTAGTATTTCCCTCCAAGGTTCTTGACGCGTTCGGATACGCTGACTGTCGTATCTGTTGCCGCCCAGACTGCGGTGACACTGGATAGAATGGTGGTGAGAATGAGTAGAATCTTCTTCATTGTGTATTGTTTTTTGAATTTTTGTTCTTGTCAGTCGTTTTTCTAAACAATTGCAAAATTAAAACTTCTAAAGAAGGCGCAAGGATAGAAATGGGAAAATGTGTGTTCCTACCACAAATACACATAAAAACACCCATTTCATCGAAAGTACATGGCTTAGAGTGTGTTTTTGTCTGGGGACAAGTAAAACGCCTGCCGGTAGAGTTACCGGCAGGCGTTGGT
>DFKL01000001.1:0-18159 GCA_002373535.1 Prevotellaceae bacterium UBA3646
TTATGTGCGTAATACTCTCACCCGCGTCCCCGATTGGAGTACTTTTTCTATCTTCCTCCTATACATATAATCACGTTTTCGTACCGACTTTTTGATATGCCAAACACATTATCCCGCCGACTTTCGGTGTAAAGAGACACATTTTCTTGCATTCAAGGGAAATGTTTACAGCATTTTTTCGTTATGGATACTTTTTTGTATATCGGCTGTGAGAACCGACGAACGAAGTAAGAGCAGAGCAAGCTCGTTTGCTATGCCTTACAAGGAGGAGGAAGACCATGTAATGGTCAAATTCCCCCAAAGTAATTACTCTGGAGGAATGGTAGATATAGGTGGTGTGGTGTGATTTATATATTAAATAGAGTTCCAGAATTCAGGAGATTGCTAATCCATATCTAATTCATCATCATAGTATGGATTATCATATATACTTTCTGTATTATCATCGTAATCATTATATTCATTTTGATCGTTCTCCTCATAAACATCTACTGATGTCGGACATCCGAAAAAAGCATCATCTCCAATGTTTGTCACACTATTGGGAATGGTGACTGATGTCAAACCACTGCAGCAAAAGTATTTGCAAGTTGTTGTGTGTCAGTGATTTTTAAATAAAACGGTAGAAATGTGAATACGAAGATTCTATGGATAGAGAAAAAGATGAAGATTTAACGTTTTTGACTTTTATAAACGGCACTAATAGTTATTCAGCTATTCAAAGAAATGTTATCATTGTTTTCTTCTTAGCCAATAGTACAATGCAAATCTTGCAACTTGCATAATCTCGAGTCTTAATAGCCAATCCTTATGCTGTTTTCTATAAATCTATTTTTAGCCCCTTAATCTCTCCATACAACATTAGAATAAAAGGTCATTATTTTGCAAAAATCTACATGCATAACGTAAAAATCTTTAAATAATCATAAAAAAGGCTTAAACATCATTATATTTATCATTTAGTATTATATTTGCGGAAAATTATTTTCTATTATAATAAAATTGCAAATATCATCAATTTGTCATACTATAGGCAATAAAGGAACAAATTATGAATTATATTAAAGACTTTGAATTTCATAAGATGTGGGATCGATATGATCTTGCGTGGCATGACCTACATGAAGATGTGAATGTCTTGGTTGGCATTAATGGTAAGGGAAAAACGACTCTTCTTGATGCGATAAACAGCTATTATAATAAGAAATTCCCAAGTTCTTTCTATAAGAAATATGGTGATGACCGTATCGTGGCCACTCCATTAGACTGCCCTGTATTTTACATACAATCATCGGACATACCTGCACAAGTAAAAAAGAAAGGGAACTCACTATTATATGAGCGTTTGATGAAGGTTGTTCTGCAAAATGAACATAATGACTCGTTTTTCAATTATCGTATGAGAGCTCTTAACTATCCAGAGGAAAGCAACAGGATAGGCATGCGAATTGACTCCTTGTTTAAAGAGATAAACAGCTATTTCAAAGAATCAGATAAGGAAATCACCATTGAACGCGACTCTAATATGCTTGTGTTCAAGAATCTAATTGATGATAAAACGGTGACACTTGCAATGCTGTCTGCAGGTGAAAAGCAGTTGTTATTGATTTTATTGACGGTATTTCTTATGGACGAGAAACCATCTGTGCTACTAATGGACGAGCCTGAAGTGTCGCTACATATTGAATGGCAGGAGAAACTGATCACGAGCTTAAGAAAGTTGAACAAGAACTGTCAGCTTATTATTACTACTCACTCACCAAGCATCTTTGCCAGTGGTTGGGAAAATAATATTTCATACATAGAAGACTTGTACGTAGATGGCGAATAGTGCAAAAGAGAATCGGCGTATTCGGCAGGTTGCTAGAAACCTAACAGCTTCACGTCTACTATATCGTGTGAGCACAATAGTTAGAGTGGAGTCAGAGGATGACATACCTTTTTGGCAACATGTTTTTAGCATTTCTAGACCAGGACAGAAAGTAAAATTTCTGCCTAGTGAGACAGGGAGTGGCCCCATCGCCCGCCAACGTGGTAAGACTGTATGTATGCGCTATGTAGGACATCTGAACAAAAATTTTGTGATATGTGTTGATAGTGATTTTGACAGTTTTACACGTCCTGGGGTATTGGATAAGAATAAGTTTATTTTTCAAACATATACCTATTCTTTCGAAAATCACCATTGCTGGATACATAGTTTACAACAATATTGGGCTTCGCTTTCCATTAACGATTTTGATTTTGAAGTATTTCTGACAGAGTTAAGTCATATTCTATATCCTGTGTTAATTGAAATGTTGACAATCAAAGCTGCAAGAAAAAAAACATGGAATTTGACAGAGTTGTGTGGTATCATTCTGAGTTCACAGGTTAATAAGAGAGGAAGGCTTGACAATAATGGACAACAACTTCTTAACGAAATAAAGTCACATTTAGCAACATGGAGTAAAGTGCAGACACACCCGACAAAGGTTGCCTGTGACAGAATGTCTACAACTGCTGCAAGATTAGGACTGACGAAAAATACGGCCTATCTATATATGCAAGGACATTGTATCTTTGACCTAGTTCTTCGCATCGGCAATGTATTATGTAACAAGAAACGTAATTTTCTCTATGAAGTGCTTGATCCAAGTCTTTTACATTGTAAATCTGCAGAGATGAAACATGTTATAGCTGATTTAAAATAGAGTAAGGACAATGGCAATAGTTCAATTGAACAGAATCAAGACAGTGCTAACGGAGTGTGGTAAAAGTAATCTCTGGTTGGCTGAACGGTTAAATAAAAATGCCGCTACAGTATCGCGGTGGTGCACCAATGACAACCAGCCGTCAGTGGAAACGCTGTATCAAATAGCACTACTGTTGGACGTGGATATACGTGAATTATTGAATAAAACAAAATAACGATGGCAAGGGCAGACTTACTTGTGGATTTGGTAAAGTACGCGATTTCTGGTAACAAGGGAATGGTGAAGAAAGTGACTGAGGCCATAGTTGCAGAAGAAAGGGAAAAAGCAACATACGATATTGGCTGATCGCTTGGAGAATGAACTCCAACGAAGTCAAAGAGCAGATGTCAAAAGCCAAAGAGAAGAAGGCAGTGCTTTACCAACAGTAGTTGCAGAACCTAGGGTTGAAAATTTTATAGAGGAGCGTGAACCTCAGCGGCCGCAAGGTTGCCAAGCCTACGAAGGGTCTGTTCATCGTGAACGGCAAGAAGGTGATTATGTGAGTGAAATGAGAGTTATTACTCATAGATATGAAATAACAGAAACTCTAAATAAAAGGATTATGAAGAATTTGAAATTTGTCTTTTCTGTTTTGGCAGTTGTATTTATTGGTTCGTTGGCTCTAATCTCTTGCGGAGATGAAATCGGTGATGAACCTGTAAATGTGAAGGATTGTATTGGCACATGGATGTGCATACAGAGTACGGATAATGCCTTTGGCAAATCTGTTGACGGGTTGCTGGTCGGAAAGGAAATCACGTTGAATGAGAATGGAACGTTTACTTCGACGGCAGCAAGTATCGGAAGCTCTGGAGTATGGACGCTGAACGGAAACGAGGCAACGGCCAAGAGTGATGCCGGTACTTTTATCCTTAAGATTGCAGTCAGTGGCTCTACGATGAAGTGGGAAGGAACTGCAAATAATGGTGTGACATTCAAGTATACTTTCCGAAAAGAATAGGTGTCGCTTTGAGTGGGTAATGACAAGCCCTGACGGAATGAAGCCGTCAGGGCTTGCTTGTTGTGTGTGGCGTCGTGCGGTATTGTGTAGTTTTTGTCAATATTTGGTTGAGTGGATGTGAATATTTTTCTGGAGGACGCCAAGGTGCTGACTGACAGGATATATATACGAGATGTATACTGTATGTATACGATACGTGGTATTAATTGCCTGACTTTAAGTGGTTTGTATGTGGTAAAAGTGGCTTTTGGGGGTGTTTTGAGAGGAGTGCTGTAAGGTTTTTTTCATTGGTAGGCAACGGGTGGCCAGGGGGCTTGGATGTGACTATGGACTGTCTTTGACCGGTAAAACGATTATATTTTTTTAACATGTTGGCTGATTTTCTCTTTTTTTTTGTAATTTTGTGGTCAGTTAAATGCAATTGTATCTCTATTTGTTGTGCGTTGCAGGTCTGTTGGTGATATAGATTCGCCTGGCGATGGGACAGGCGAGGGCGGAGCCATACACAGGATATGGGTGGCAATTCTAGTTCATACGAATTGTGAACATCGTGTGGCTGAGAGGCTGGCGGAACTCTCCGTGGAGTGCTATGTGCCGGTCCAGGAGGAGGTGCATCGCTGGAGTGACCGCATAAAGAGAGTCCAGAGGGTGGTGATTCCTTCGGTTGTCTTTGCAAAGGTGGGGTTGTCTCGTATAAATGACTTGAAACGGTTGTCTTTTGTGCGCGGACTGCTGACTAATCCTGGTGAGTCAAAACCTGCCGTGATTCCTGACGTGCAGATTGAGCGGTTGCGGTTTATGCTCGGGCAGACGGACGTGCCTGTCGAATTGGGGTGTGACGTGCGCCAATTCAGTGTGGGCTGCAGTGTGCGTGTAGTGCGTGGCTTGTTCAGGGGACTGGAGGGTACGGTGCTGTATGCGGATGAGGGGGTGCATGTAGGTGTCCTGTTGGAGGGGCTGGGGTATGCTCATATGGAGATTAACGAAAGTGATATAGAAGAAATTTGAGAATGTCGATGAATATAGTTCGTAACAGAATATTGTCGTTCCTGTGTGCGTGTCTGCTGGCTATGCCTCTGATGTCACAGACGCATAGGGACACGCTGTGGCTGAACCGTCCTGTGTCAAAGTTCTATAAATTCAGTGATAATCTGTTCTGGGGCACAAGTTTTGGCGGCAGCTATTCGCTTTCTGAGTATGTGCGCAAGGAGGCTTTCTTCAAGATGTTAGGACCCGGCGTGGATTTTGAATTCGGCAAGCATCTGAGCAGGCAGTGGGCTGCGAGGGTGATGCTTGGGTACCATTCCTATCAGTCTTCTTTTCCAAAGGAGGTCGTTGACAAGTATCCGGAAGCGTATCATTATTCTTTCAGTACGATAGGCGGCTATCTGGATGCGATGTATTGCCTGAACCGTCTTTTCAGGCCTTATAATCCGGGTAAGAGGAATCTGTTCTGGTTCTTCTTCGGTGCGGGTGGTATGGTTTCCTTTGGCTATGCAGGCAAGATGAATGAATGGAAAGATGCCTGGCCTATTGACAACGGGGCTGGTATCTATCCGGCATGTCGTGTGGGGATAGAGTGGCATAGGCGAGTCAGTCGTGGAACGTCGGTGCTTTTGCGGGGCTTGTTTGCGACGACCAACAGTGCTTTTGACGGCAAGGTGCAAAATTGTGGCAGTGCCCGTCATTTCGTGGAATTGTCCGTGGGCTTCAGGGTGGGCTTGCCCAATCGTTACGGGCAGCGTCATTTTGAGTACTGCGGCCATAATGCGAACCGCTATTTCAATGTGATGAACGACAGGCTGGAGCGTCTGCACCGCAAGATGTCCACCAAAGGTATGGCCGGGCAAAACATGTGTGAGAGCGACAGCATCCTGCTGTTTCCCAGGGACTATCGCTATCTTACTGACATGCAGAAGAGTAAACTGAGGAGGATGGCTGCGTACCTGAGAGAACATGAGGATGTGCGTGCCAACATACATATCTACGGCGACGAGAATGTCGTGGGTGGCATGGAAATGGAATTCCGTGTGGTCAACCGTGCCGAGAGGGTGGACGACTACCTTGGTAGGGAGTTGCAACTGGACAAGGGGCGTTATGTGATATCGACGCATCCTAATGAGCCGTCTCCTTACGGACAACAGCATATATTTACGCTGGGGGGTATCATAAGATACGAGAAAATGCCACAGACTTCATTGTAGTTAAAGTATTCTCTATTTATACTGATTATAATTCAAGATGAAAAAGCTGATTCTATTATTTGTCATATTCGGGCTTTGTGCCGGTTTCTGTTTTACGTCATGCAGTTCATGGCGTGAGGTGGTCTATTTCCAGGATCTGGACTCCGTGCAGTTGCATAACAAGATTACGGAGACAAATATCAGGATACGTCCGGGCGACCAGCTTACCATCATGGTATTCGGTGCGGACAAATACCTGATTATGCCTTATAACCAGACGTTGAACTCTGTGTCAGAGAGCAACCTGGGTTCGGGCGGTAACCGTGAGTCTCAGTTGCCTTACGACGTGGACGAGCATGGTGACATTATTTTCCCTGTGTTGGGCAGGATACATGTGGCTGGCATGACTTGTGACGATGTGCGCCGTTATCTGCATAACCGGCTGGACGAAACGATCAAGGACATGACTTGTTTCGTGTGTATCGAGAACTTCCGTGTCAATGTGATGGGGGAGGTTGAAAGGCCGGGCTCGTTTCCTATCAAGAACAACAGCGTCACTTTCCTGGAGGCTCTTGCAATGGCGGGGGACATGAAGCTGACGGGGGATCGCCACAAGGTGCAGCTGATACGTTTTGAAAACGGTCAGGTCAGGCACTACAATTTCGACTTGACGAAGAGTGACTTGCTTGATTCCAAGCAGATGTACCTTCAGCAGAACGATGTCATCTATGTCCCGCCAATTTCCGCAAGGGCTGCGAACGAGCGTTCGAATGCAAACACGCGCTCGTGGATTCTGTCTGGCGTAGCCACATTGGCCTCTCTGATATCCTTAATTGTTACTTTAACTCGCTAATATGGAACTGGATAACTTGATGAATGATCTGGTCGAGCGTATGGGGGAACCTGCAACGCATCGCAAGAGCCATACTCTGTCCCAAAAACTAATGGAAATCCTGCGCCGGATAAGAAAGGGGTGGTTCTGGTGTCTGGTGATTATACTGGCATGCCTGGCGCTTGCCTGGCTCCTGTATATCCCATTGAGCAAGAGACAGACTACGACGACCAAAATGGTGGTGATGTTCAACAAGGAGCGTGAGGCTAACTCGCAGGGTAACATTGCCCATGAAATCGTGGGGCGTATAACGGGATGGACGACTACTACAAACAAATATGACGAAATTGCGGTCCTGACTTCGCGTGTGGTGGTCGGCAGGATGCTGAACCATTCGGGGAAACTGGATTCTGCCTACAGGGAGTCCTTGCGTGAGTCGGGGATGCTACATTCCCTGAAAGACAGTACGTATTTTGCAAACAAGTTCGTGGAGGATTTCATCAGAAGGATAGATGTGTCGTATACTCAGACGAAGTCCAATATCAAGACAAGCCTGGTTACCGTAAGCATGAACGGGAGCGTAGAGGAATGTGGAGACTTGATGATTGGCCTGGTCGACAGCTATAACCAGTATACGTACGAATATAACTGTACGCTATATGACAAGACCTTGCGTTTCTTGAGCCAATGTATATCAAATCTGAAAAATGAGCTGGATGCAATTGACAATCATGACCGTGAGTTCCGGGAGGGGAACAAGATTGTCGACTTCAGGCAGCAGACGAGCGAGTATCTGAACGTGGACAGGACCATGGAGGATGAATTGCGGGATATCAACCTTCAGATTCAGTTGTTGAGCATTATCCGTAACTACATGGTGGAGATGGGCAAGAACTATATGGTAGTACCTGCCAACACGGGTATAGATGATGCTCAGATCAACCGTATCGTAATCCAGTTTAACGATCTGGTGATGCGTCGCTCGAACTTCCTGACCTCAATGGGTGAGGATGCCATGCGCGTGCAGACGATTACGAACCAGATCGAGGATCAGCGTCAGGCTCTTATAATCAGTATTGACAAGCTGACTCAGTCCTTTAACATCAGGAAGGCCAAATATGAGCAGGATCTGGCTGAGAGTGACGAGCGTCTCCAGAAGATGCCGTTCAAGCGTATAACGTTGGACCAGATTGACCGTGAGCGGGCTATCAAGACTCCGTTGTATAAGTTGCTTCAGGAAAAGTATACCGAGACGCTGATTGCGAAGAGTGCCGAGCAGGACCAGGCGCGTATAATAACCTATCCGTACGTGGAGGAGGTCAAGTTGTTCAATAATCCTCAGCGGTTCTATCTGCTGGGATTGATATTGGGTATCATACTGTCTATATTGTATCTTTGCAGCATCAAGCTGCCTCCGCGTGAAATGACTTTGGAGGAGGCTCTGCACCTGTGTGACTTGCCATGTTGGAGCATGTTTCCCAAAATAGAGGAGGAAGACCGTTACGAGAAGGCCATGGAGGCTCTGCTGACGCGCTTGCGTATGGCAAAGGCCAAGGTTATTGCTGTTACGTGCAGCTATGCCTATGAGGAGAATCACACTCTCGCAGAGCGCCTGAAGGAGACGTTGGAACTGCAGGGAGAAAGATGCTCCCTGGTGAAGTGGATGCCAGACAGTCAGCAGCAGTTGGCCAGACAGATTGACCTGCATGACGATTCGCAGGGATACCTGATTCTTGATTGTGGCAGCTATCATTCGAATCCTGAGATGCCCCTGATAAGTAGCAAGGCGGATGCCACTCTGTGGAATGTGGTGCTACGTGTAAGTACTGTAAAGACGCTTGATTTTATTAACTACTCGTTGAAGGAGGGGTTGGTAAAGAAGGGTGCATTGGTGCTGACTGATGCTTATGTAGATATGAAGAATCAGGTTAATTTCGGCAATTTCGACAACAAGCCCCTTACAGGTCTTGCCGGATTAATTGCAAGTATCAAGGGGACCAGATAATGGGGATATAATGGCTATGACTTCCGTAAAGAAGAATTTCGGCTGGAACTTGTTGCTGACGGCATCGGGATATATTTTCCCTTTGCTTACGTTCCCTTATATCACCCGTGTGCTGGGTGCCGAGCAGTTGGGACTGGCAAACTTTGCGATGAGCTTTGTTGACTATGCCATTCTGTTCTCGACCTTGGGTCTCGGTTATATAGGGTGCAGGGAGGTTTCGCAGAATTCCGGTGACAGGAAGAATCTGGACGATGTCAGCTCAAAGTTGGTGACGTTGCATCTGTGTCTGTCGCTGATTGTGTTGCTGGTATACCTGCCATGCATATTCTATGTGCGGGAGTTTGCTGACCACAGGCAGTTGTATTTTGTCGGCATCGTCAAGATCCTGACCAATATCATGCTGCTGGAATGGCTGTTCAACGGATTGCAGCAGTTCAAGTATATTACTATACGTTCGTTGGTGGTCAAGTTGCTGTATGTATGTGGTATTTTTGCTTTCGTACATACTCCGGATGACTATGATGCTTACTTTTACCTTTCCGTTGCACAGGTTGCGCTCAATGGTATTATCAATTGGCGATATGCACACAGGTTTGTGTCCTTCAGCCTGAAGTTTCGTGAATGCGGTGATTATTTCTTTCCGGTTCTGTCAATGGGTGTCAATCTATTGCTGTTCTCGTTCTACGGGACGTTCAACGTCCTGTATCTGGGTATGGCAGGTACGACGGAGGCCGTGGGCTACTATACTACCTCGGTCAAGCTGTACAGTATCCTGCTTGCTGTTATCAGTGCCTTTAACGGGGTGTTGGTTCCATACCTGAACAGCCTTTACGGTCAGGGGGATCTGGTCAGGTTCCGACAGGTGGTGGAAAAGACGTTCCCCATAGTTATCATTACGGCCATGCCAATAATCGTAATAGGCATAGTATTTGCTCATGAGATAATATACATCATAGCGGGGCAGGGATATGAGCGTGCGGTTTATCCTTTCCAGATAGTGTTGATTCAGGTCCTGCTCGTGGGTATAGCACAGATACTGGAGAATCAGATACTGCTTTCGTTCAAGAAGCACAAGGAGATTCTGATCTCGACGGTTCTCTCCGTCTCCATAGCAGTCGTAATCATTATATGGCTTGTTCCACGATATGAGGAAATAGCTTCGGCGTATGCCGTTGCCGTCCCACATGTAGCAGAGGTTGCCCTCCTGTATTATTTCGCAAAGAAGTGTATTGATTTCGACTTCCCGGGAGCTACATTTGTCAAGCTGACACTCTCCTGTATACCGATGGCCGTCATATGCATCGGCAGCCGATTCCTGATCAAGGACGGTACCTTGGCTTTGCTGACAGGCTCTCTGCTTTCTGCGGTATACTATGCCTTGATACAATATTATGTGATAGGGAACGAATATGTCATAGCCAACATCAACCGTTTGAAAGAAAGGTTTGGATAGAATACTGCAGACTGGGAAGAAATGGTAGCATTGATACTTTTCATATTGGGAATTTATTGCTTTGAAAAGAAGGGTGACAGGGTAAGCTATTATCTGATCCTTCAGTTCCTGGCATTAAACGGGTATGCAATGCTGACATGGGACTACGAGTTTGTCCGGAAGGATGACCTGGCACTTGTAATGGTGTTGTATTCGTTCCTTAGAAAAGGTATGTTTCAGATGGACGGTACAAAAATGGCAAGAATGATATATGCCTACCTTGCCGCTGTCCTTATGTGTGTGCTTGTTTCCTTCATCTATTATCAGATTCCTATCGTACAGATAGTGAAGGGTGCAAGGACGGCATTGTACGTGCTCGTGTTCTTCGACCTGAAGAGTCTTGGGAGGAAAGGGTTTGAGACGTTGTTCCAGAGGATATATATCCTGACTTCTGTAGCATGCCTGTTGTTCTGCCTCGAGTCTCTTACTGGATTTACTCCGACAATAACGATACGTGGAACAGGTTTCCTGGGACTTTCGCGTTCATATGACTATCCTCCGTTGGTTGCTTTCGGCTGTATGTATTCGGTGTTCGTGACGGACAGGAAGAGTAAATGGTTCTATCCTTTGCTGGTCTTGCCTTTCCTGACTTTATTAATAATCCAGAGTCGCGGAATGTTAATGAGTGTATTGTTGCTGACTGCCTTGGGCATATCCTTAAAGGCCAATGAATCCAACAAGATCTATATTTCGGTTTTTGCATTAGGATTGTCCGTATTCCTGATCTCGTCCCTGATATTTGGAGGGGAGACGGGTGATACGACTCTAAACGACGTAGGCAAAATAACATCCGGTGAGTTTGCCAGCATGGACTATGAGCACGAGGGGAGTGCGACATTTGCATACAGACTTAACCTGCTGGCTATAAGTATTATCAAGACTGTAGAGGAGCCTGTCCGTGTCTTCTTCGGCTCGGGGATATTGGTCGAGATGCCTTATTCTTTCTTTGAGCGATGGGATATGGTGGAGTCTTGCCGATTCTCCAAAGAGGACTATAATTATTTTTCTCCCGATATCACGTTGTCAAATGTCATCTACAATATAGGGCTCATGGGCCTGATAGTGTATTTCAGCATGATTTACCTGATGCTGAAGATGTTGCTGAAGTGGGCAAAGGGAAATAACAACCTTGAGATTACTGGCGTGATGTTTGTGCTGTATCTGCTTTTTATTGCATTTGACTCGAGCATCCTGACGTGGCCTAATTATCTGATAGTTCCTTTCTTCTTCGTGCAATACGTCCGGTGTAGGCATAAGGTGGAGCCTGTATCCAAATTGTTGCTTCTGCTGCTCCTGTTCAAGAGTGGATTCCTGACGAGGTACGGCTTGTTGACGAAACCTGAAGAACAACGATAATATGAAAATAATACATATAGAATCCGGACTGGGTAACCAGATGCTTTCATACTGTGAGTATCTTTCGCTTAGGTATGCCAACCCTGATGACGATTTCTATATCGAGAATATCATTTATGACATTCCGGAATGTAACGATGTGACGTGTCAGTGGAACGGGTATGAACTGGAACGGGTATTCGGCATTGACGAGCCTGAAAACGTGAAGACATTGTTCTCGGAACAGCAATGGGGGCAGATAGTCTCGGATATCCGTGCTTCAGAATTCTGGAAGTACAACATGAACTATCCTATTGCTTTCACAGAGGCTTTTGGCAAAGCGGGACTGGCATTAGTGAATACATTCGGGGATTTCTATGACGGCAGGCACAGCGGTGCGCTGAAACCATCCATGTCCCGATGGCTCAGGGCTACCGTGGCTGATTCCAGGCTGGGGGCCTGGCTAAAGCGTCGGAACAACATCCGGAATGCTGATAGATACATCAAGGCGCGTGACTGTCGCAGCGAGTTGTTCAGGCAGACGGATGCCACCTTGTTTACCGGACAAAGACTGGCTTTTAAATACAGGGGGAACGACCGTCATCTGATAGACGAAGAGATACGAAGGACTTTTGTCTTCCCTGCTTTTACGGATCCTAAGAATCAGGAAATGGCCGACTATCTGCAGGGCGTAAATGCCGTGGCTATACATGCCAGGCGCGGAGACATGCTCGGCACGAACGGTTGGTGCTATAAATATGGTTATTTCCGCAGGGCCGTGAAGCATATCCGCAGGCATGTGGAAAATCCTGTGTTTGTATTCTTTACGGACCCGGGAAGTATAGCATGGTGCAAGGACAATCCCGGGGTGTTCGGCCTGGATTATGCAAGAGATACAATACTGTTCGTCGATTGGAACGGCGGGCTGGATAGTTATCGGGACATGCAATTGATGGGGTATTGCAAGCACGCAATCATAACGAACAGTACATTTGGATGGTGGGGTGCCTATTTTATTGACAATCCGGATAAGATAACGGTATCTCCGATGGTCGAGATTGATACGACGTTCCATTGTTGAAGTCTGGTGACGCAAGATGGGAAACAGGTTGAATTACATAGATTGTTTAAAGGTCATCGGTATTTTCCTTGTCGTCTGGGGCCATTGGTATCCCGAAATGAGCAGCATATGGATCTATGCGTTCCATGTCCCTATGTTCTTCATGATTTCGGGCTTCCTCTCCAAGAAGGAGGACTCGTTCAGTGGGTTCATGGTCAAACTTACCAAATCATTGGTAGTACCTTATTTCCTGCTGTCGTTCATAGCAATGCTGCCCAGTATGAGAATGTGCATCCAGCATCCTGATCTGTTATGTGTCAAATTGCTTGGGATAACATTGGGGTTCCATACATTGTGGAATGTCTCGTGCAACGGGACGATGTGGTTTGTGTATTCGCTGATTCTCATAAAGATAATAAGCCAGTTGTCCAACAGGTATATGAATGTGGTACTGTGCTTGCTATCCGTCATATTTGCCTATTGGTACAACATGGAGTCCCATGAGAATAACTGGGCTGTGGTAAACGCAGTCATCCTCTATCCGTTTTTTGTCATCGGAAATGTCTGCCGAGAGCAGATTAAGGGAATATCCACGTGGGTGACGGGGCATCGCTGTTATTCTGCCATAATCGTAATGCTGATGTTTGTCCCGTCTTTATGGATGGTGAGGAATAATGGAATGGTATGGGTCTTCCAGGGTGGCACGGGGACAAATCTTGCTTTGTTCTATATCAATGCCTTGACCTTGTCGTTTATGCTTTTTGTAATCTCATGTATAGTTACTATACAGAGAAGCTGGGTGAGGGTGATATCATCGGGAACTATTGTAATCCTGGCTCTTCATATTATCTTGATAGGCCGAATGCGTCCGTTTATAGACGGTAGCCTGTACCTGGGTACGTATGGCAGGGAAGTTTGTGAGTTCTGTCTTTCCGTCTTGATACTTATGATATTTATACCGATTATAAAAATAACTCCTATTATCCTGCTCGGAGGCAGGAAAAACTGATGCTCCAGATTATTATTTTCTCTTTCAACCGTGCCCTGCAGTTAGACACGTTGCTGTCGTCTCTTACTGAACACTGGAAATCTCCGGACTATTGTATAGATGTACTATATAATTCGACTGGAGAGGACTATGAGAAGGCATATCGTATGGTTAAGGATAAGTTTTCGTCATTCCCCATTACGTATCATCGGGAGTCAGCTGTTGCCGACAGGCCACAGTTGGGCATGTTCCTTAATTGCGACAATGTCAAGAGGTATATGAAACTGGCATGCCTGAGACATCCCAAATCGGATTTCCGTAGTCTTCTGATAAAGGTAATCAAGGAAAATAAGTCCAGATACCTGATGTTCCTGACGGATGATGCGATGTTTATACGTGACATAGACATTCCCAAGCATATTTTCAGCTGGCTGGATGAGGAATCAGGGTCACGGCAGTTTATCCTCAGGACCGGCAAGGGGATGAACGGCTATCCTGAGGAAATCGTCAAGGAAGAGAGCGGATTCCTGAAATGGAATATGTATGATGCTGATTTCAAGTCTAACTGGGGATACAACTTCTCGGTTGATGCCCATATCTATAGTAAGGATGTCATAGCGCGAACTATTGACAGACTTTGGTTCGTAAATCCAAATACATTGGAGGATCCCGTCTGCCGTGCCTTGCGGGCAGGGAATATGATGGGCGAGGCAATGTCATATGACAGCCCAGGGATACTCAGCTTCCCGATTAACATGGTCCAGTCGGTAGTAAAAAACGAGACTATGGGTGTGGATTGTCACATGCTGAACGAAATGTTCCTGAACGGCTATGTGATGAAATATCCAGTGCCGGAGACGATTACTCAATTTCAGGTATATCCAGACTATCTGCAGATGTTCAGGGATAATGAAGAATTGAAAATAAGCATAAGATGACGGATAACAGTTTAGTTACCATCTTCACACCCACATACAATCGGGCACACCTTTTGCCTCGCCTGTACGAGAGTCTGGTCAGACAGACGAGGAAGGATTTTGTCTGGCTCGTAGTCGACGACGGTTCTACGGACGACACGTCAAGTGTGGTAGAGGAGTGGGCAAAAGAAGGGGAAATAGACATCAGGTATATCTTTCAGGAGAATGCTGGAAAGATGAAGGCTCACAACAGGGGTGTCCGTGAATGTCGGACAGAACTGTTCATGTGTCTTGATTCGGATGATTATCTTTCGGACGACTGTGTCGAGAAAATATATTCGCATTGGGATGATTACAGGCAGAATCCCAAGGTAAGCGGAATGGTGGCTTATCGCAAAATGGTAGGGCGGACTCCGTCGTTTTTTCCTGAAGTTGATCTGTCGACGCTGCATAACCTGCACAAGACGTATTGCGGTGAAACGGCATTGGCTTTCAGGACAAGTATTCTGCGGCAGTATCCTTTCCCTGAGATAGAGGGGGAGAAATTTATCGGTGAGGGAATCGTCTATAACAAGCTGGATCTGGAATATCTTTTGGCCGTGATTCCCGAATATTGGATGGTTTGCGAATATCAGGAGGAGGGATATACAAACAATGACATAAGGATATTAATCAGGAATCCAAAGGGGTGGGCAATAAATGCCAGACAGAAATATGAGATATACGGCTACGGTCTGAAGGAGAAGGTGAAATGGATGTCTACCTATGTATGTGCGTCTCTTTTTGCCGGATACCCGATCGGTTACATCGTACGTCATTCTCCTGACGCAATGCTGTGCATTATGTGTCTCCCTATCGGCTGGATGCAAAAGAAAAAAAATCAGATAAAAGCGAAGAAATGAGGATAGCCCACGTTACATGGACATTCACCTTTGGTGGAATAGAGACAATGTTGGTGAATATCGCCAACGAACAGGTTGCCTTGGGGCATGAAGTTCACATTGTCGTGATAGAGCACAACAATGTCGAACCCTCACTTGCAGAGAAACTGCATCCCGATATTCAACTGCACTTGGCAAACAGGAGATATGGCGTGAAAGATATTCTTGCCATCGTAAGGCTTAACAGGATATTATATTCAATAGCTCCTGATGTAATACATCTCCACAGTGCTTCGATATATAAATACTTAATGCCGGGGTTGAGAAGAAAATGCAACAGCACGCTACATGCATTGTGCAATTCCTCGAATACAGACTGTATACAATACATCCCCCGGGTGTTTGCCATCTCGAAAGCTGTCGCTGATGACCTGAAGGAAAAGAAGGGGGTGTCTTCCTTGGTAATATATAATGGCATACGCCCAGAGTTGATAAAAGTAAAGAAGCAGCCTGCAGATATATCGGATCCTGTCTTCAGGATAGTAATGGTGAGTCGCCTGGAGCATACGAAGAAAGGGCAGGATCTGTTAATAGACGCCTTGTCTGAAATGAAAGGCCGGGGATATGACAATATTACAGTCGACCTGATCGGTGACGGGGAATCACGTGCTTTCCTGGAGCAACACTGCAGAGAAAGGGGGGTAGAGAGACAGGTCCGTTTTTTAGGTGCAAAGACACAGGATTACATTTTTGACCATCTGTGCGACTATAATCTGTTTGTCCAGCCAAGCCGTTTGGAGGGGTTTGCCCTGACGGTAGCAGAGTCTATGGCGGCAAAGGTCCCTGTCCTGGTGGCTTCGGGACAAGGTCCGGAAGAAGTGATAGACTACGGCCGATACGGCTACGTTTTTAAAAACGGAGATGCGAAAGACTGTGCCGACAAGATTGAGCATATCATGAGCCATGGAGAGGATGAGGCAATGACAGATGCGGCATACCATAGGGTCCACGACTGTTATAACGTAAAGGTCATCACCAAAATGTATGTAGATAATTACAAACGATGAACAAATATATAAGCGTACTGTTCAGAAAGCACAAGAAGAAGCTGCCCAAGCGGTTTCAGGGTACCATCCTGGACGAGTGGATACGGTATGGCTTCCTGATTGTCTTGTCTGCATGGGCATTTCAGGGAATGCTCATGTTGAACTGGAGAGAGACGGCTATCAAGTTGGTTCTTGATGCCGTGGTGACATTCCTGTTGTATTTCGCAGGCGTGCCGTTCGTGCTTGCTTTCCTGACGGCCCATACATTGAACTATATGTTTAACGGACAGGCCAAGGCAGTCTATAACCATATGGGAGCCGGCAACAAACCGGCAAATAGTTTCTACGAAGGGACCGTTGCAATGAGGCGACGTATTGAAAAAGCAGAATATATAGATGCCGGTATTGCCTATGGCTCTCTCTCCAGAGGATGTTACAGGCCCACCTCGGATATCGACATACGTATTATTCCAGCCTCGGGAGAGTGGAACTACTGGAAGGCATGTTTCTGGGCTCTGAAAGAGCGTTGTATCGCGTTCGTCACAGGTTATCCGTTGGACATGTACGTGTTTACCCTGCCGGTTGCGCAGCGTCTTATGCGCAGTGATGAGCTGCCTATAATGATTGTCGAGAGAAACAGGTGCGCAGGACAAGTCTATCCGGAAAGAGTCGAATGGGAAGAATGGTGTGAAGTCTTCAGGAAGGAGCAGAACTTAGGAGAAAAATAAGGAGTGATGAAGATTGCGATTGCTACAGTAGACCTGTTAAGAGGCAGGGAGCGGCTGATGCCTTGGCGTACGGTAATGGAGGTGGCAAGGTATGCACGTACGGCCGGCCATGAAGCCGTCGTGTTGACTATGCCGGTAGCGATGGAGAATGAGGATTACAGCCTTGGAGACGTACCTGTAAAGGTGGTGCCACGGGATTTCCGTAAGTTCTCCGATTATGTCAACTCTCATGACTTCGACGCACTCTACTATCCTACACCATGGCGGGAGGGACTGAAGGACCTTTCGGCTTTTGCCTCGATAGCCTGCAGGAAGATTGCCTACTTCCCGGGCGGGTCGTTTCATCTCTGCAATGTAATGGCCCTATGGAGCAAAGTAGGGCTGAGGGCTGCCAAGCCATATCTGGCAGATTGGCTGACGCCTTATGGCTGGACAATGACAAAATTGAAAGATGTCGGTTTTTCCACGATAATAGCCCAATCTCCCTATACTGCCGATACGTGTCGGAGGGGTGGGTTCGATGACGTCAGGATGATAGTTCCGGGAAAGGACGATTTTGAAAAGCTGGACGAAGTTCCCGAAATATTGGATAAGCTTAATATAAAGGGCAGGAAATACCTTCTGTTCACAGGTGCTCCGGCTCCTGTCAGAGGAGCCTCGCTCTTGCTGAGGGCTGTTGACGAGGCAGCCAAGGCAGACGAGGGTATTTGCTGTCTGTTCATGATGAGACGCGACGTGGGCTCGGATTTCAGTATGTTCGAGAAGTCATTGTCCAGGGTAGTACACAAGGAGAATGTTGTCGTTTCGGACAAGAAACTGACACGAAACGAGCTGAAAACCATTGTGACGCATGCACGTGCAGTCGTCTTGCCTTTCCTGTTAGTCCCGTCTGAAATACCTATAACGTTCTTTGAGGTCCTTTCGACAGGAACACCGATAGTCTCGTTTGAGAACGGCGGGACGACAGACTACCTGGGCGACAGTGTCCTGGCTTCT
>DFKL01000001.1:18207-25952 GCA_002373535.1 Prevotellaceae bacterium UBA3646
TGTCCTGGCTTCTGCCCCCGGACGCATAGAAGGACTGTCAAGGAATCTGCTGCGCATATGGCAGGACGATTCCATATATGAGGAAATGAGAAGCAGTGCGCTTCGCAGGATGAGCAGTCATCCTGTGTGGGAGCATGTCTCGAAGTCATGGTTGGACTGCTTGAAAAAATAAGTCAGGTGAGTAAATATATTATTATATCGGGTATTGACGGGAGTGGCAAGACCACTGTGATAAATGCATTGACTGAGGCTTTGCGGGATGACGGATATTCCACTCGGTATATATGGATGCGTTTCAATCATTACAGCGTGAAGGTTATGAACGCGTTGGCACGGCTTTTAGGACTCAGCGTCAAGGTGCATAACGCATTTGGCAATGTATGGGAACACAGATTGTACAAAAGTCGCCTGTTTTGCAGGATATACGTGTGGTGTTCCTATATCGACAACGTGATTGCCCGCAGGAAGGCGCTAAGGCTTGATGCCGACTATGTCATATGTGACAGATGGGTGAATGATACATTAATAGATCTGGGTGCAGAATGTCGGATTGACGATATCCTGGACTCAAAATGGTACCGACGCTTTCAGGACATATTACCCGAGAACAGCGTGCAGTTCGTGGTGATACGCAACAGGGACGATATTGTCGGTTGCCGGGTTGAGAATACGACAAACCCTGACTTCCCATACCGTTTTGCCCTCTATGAGAAACTCGTGCATAAAAAAGAAGTAAATGTCATAGACAATACCGGGACAATAGAAAGCTCGGTCAGACAGATTATAGAAAAGCTATGAAGAAATATATAGAAAAGACGTTAGCCTCAAAGGTTATCATGGCAGGCGTCACCTTCCAGACAGACAAGCCAAATGGCGGCGGTGTCTCGTCCGTGGTGGCCACATACGACAAATACTTTGACGGACTAAGGTATATCCCTACATGGAAACAGACTAACAAGATAGGAAAGGCCGTTTTCTTTCTTGTCAATTACATAAGATTCTTTTTCTTGCTGTGTCTTGACAGACGTATTAGGATCGTCCATATTCATGCCGCTTCGGACGCTTCGTTTGAACGCAAGATGATGATATTTAATCTGGCAAGGCTATTTAGGAAGAAAACGATACTGCACATGCACGCAGGCGAATTTGACAGATATTATAAGGAATCATCGCGCAAGGAACAGATCAGGAAGACGATTATGGACTGTGACAAGCTAATTGCGCTGTCAAAGTCGTGGAGAGAGTACTTCATAGCATTCGGGAAAAAGGCAGAGGATGTGATATTGCTGAACAATATCGTCGACTTTCCTGAAAAGTCCAAGACATACCAGCGTGATCTCCGCCTGCTATATCTGGGCTGGCTTGGTGACAAAAAGGGGGTGTTCGACCTAATAGACGTCATAATAGCTAACAAAGAAGAACTGAAGGGAAGAATGAAACTGAAACTGGGCGGTTTTGACAATTATGACAGAATAAGGTCTTTGATTGAGGATAACGCCCTGGAAGAGCTGATAACATTAGAGGGATGGGTGTCCGGAGAAAAGAAAACCAGTATTCTCGAATGGGCAAATGTATTCATCCTGCCATCGTACTATGAAGGGTTGCCTATTTCCATACTGGAAGCGATGAGCTATGGAATGCCGGTCATTTCCACACCTGTCGGGGGCATACCGGACGTCGTAAAAGACGGAGTGAACGGTATATTGGTGGAACCCGGCAACAAGGAAATGATCCTGAAAGCAATCAGGCACTATATCAATCAACCTGAGTGCATAGAAAAAGAGGGTAGGGAGAGTCTTGTCCTGGTGAAACCATATACCCCGGAGTCAGTGTTGAGTCATTTGAGAACAATCTATACGGAACTGCTGTGAATATACTAATCTGTGGCCATCGTGCATATGCCGCCCGCGGGCTTGTGTCGCTTTTGGAGAATGCCGGTCATGAAGTGATCTGTTTCTCCAGGGGAGAAGTGTACAGGGAGGAAAATGTCATAACCGGCGACGTGAAAGCCATTGACCAGAATCCATTCTTCAAGGAACACATAGATGTGATCGTTAATTTCATTCTGCTGAAGGACGGGACACCTCAGGACAACATAGAATATGCGGCAGCTCTCTGCCGTCTGGGGAGGAAACAGAATGTCGCAAGGCTGATACATCTGAGCAGCATCTCGTCCTATCCCAACGACGTGACCCTCATTACCGATAAGACAGAAATGGATCACAAGGCGGGAATGAAAGGTGGGTATGGCGCCCTGAAGGTGCTGGTTGATGAATATATGATTCATGAAAGGGACGCGCACAGATTGCCTGTAGTCTTGTTCCGACCGGGATTCGTAGTGTCTGAAGACCATCCTAATCCATTGGGGGGGATTGCCAAGGTACTGCCAGGAAAAATAGCCATACTTATAGGAAACAGGCAAAGTACCTTGCCTTTGGTGTATCGCAATGAGATGCATCAGGTCCTGCTAAGGCTTATAGAGAAAGAGGATGCCGCCGATGTCTGTATTGCCGTGAGCAACGGTTCATGCACCAAGGCAGAATACGTGAAGCTCGTAGCTCCGGACCTCAGGATAATCGGCATCCCCGGAAAACTGGCCATTGGCGCCGCGAAGTTCCTGAAGGCAATAAGGTTCTTCGATGAAAGAAAACTGCAGATGGTAAAAGGAGTGTTCAAGGTTCAGAATGTGGTGCCTTCAGTGGTGTGAGTACTGGCGGCAAACCTGATACAAATAAAAAGCGTATAATGAATAGAGTTGCAATTATAGGGTCTGGAGCCTATGGCAGCTATGCTGCAAGCCTGATTTGCGAGCTTCACCCGGATTGGGAGGTACATATCTACGAAGTCGGCGGCGAGGAAGTCAAGGATCAGGATGGAATAGGATTTTACAGTGAGGTAAAAAACGGTCATTATGAAGGATTGACAAAGGGTCGGTACTTTGGCTATGGCGGTGCCACGAACAAGTGGGGCGGACAGATACTGACCTTTTCTGAAAATGATTTCAAGCATCCTGACCGATACCAGAAGGAGATAGTTGAACTGAACAGGAAATATAAACAGAATATATTCAGGAAGGTCGGTATAAAGAATGACTATCAGGAGAGGGTCCTTTCCGGCGGGATGTTTACCAAGACGGGTGTCTGGCTTGACTATTTTTCCCGTAATCTGTTCAAGAAATTCAAAATCGCCAGTCTGCCTCAGGTCAAGCTGCATCCGTACCACCGTGTATGCAAGCTAAACATAGCGGGACGTAAGATTGTAGGCTTTGATGTAATGGTGAATGACAAGAAGGAGTGTGTAAGCGGTTTTGAACGATATATACTTGCGGCAGGCGCCTTTGAATCAACACGCCTGTTAATGGTGTCGGGAATCCTGGATGTAGATATCGTCAATTTCAGCGACCACATCAATAAAAAGGTGTTCAAGATCAAGAGCGGAACAAAGCTCGGTCCTGTGGATTTCAGGTTTTTCATAAAGAAATTCTCGTTTATCACGACAAGAATCGTCGGTGAAAGGAATGACGTTCCGTTCTTCATATACCCGACATATAATGAGGAGTTCCCGTTCTTCCAGAACCTGAAGAAATTATTGTTCGGGAGAAAATTAAGCTTGGAGTTATTGTGGAGCATACTGAGGGACACACCGAGTTTCATAGCCTTTGTCTGGTATTTCTTCATCCTGCGTAGACTTTATGTCCATGGTCCATGGTACCTGGTGCTTCACATAGAGAATTTCAGGAACAGTGGACAAGTGGCACTGAATCAGGTGGCGGACAAGTTCAGGCAGCCCGGAGTAACCGTGGACTTCAACGTGCGTCCTGAAGCAGAAAGACTGTTCAATGAACTGGTGGACGAGTTGGAGGCTATGTTGGCAAAGTGGGGGGTAGAATACGAGCGTGTCGCGGATAGTATACATACTGACAAATTCGAGGATGAGTACCATCCATGTGCATTGTACAGTGATTTCTCGTCGGTAGAGGAGTATTTTAATCAGTTTGAGAATATGCTGGTCATACACAGCGGTGTATTACCCCATGCCGGCGGTATCAATTCGACAGCTGCGGCATTCCCTCTTGTCGAGGAATATGTCAGGACAAAATGGGTGTAGTATATGAAAGGAATAAAGATTTGTCTTACATCATCGACGGGCGGCCATCTGCATGAGCTGCTCCTGGCTATAAGGGATGTAGATGTCAGCAACAGCTATTGGGTAATGTATGACTCGCCCCATGTGCGCAAGTTCTGCTCTGACAAGAAGCATTACTTTGTGATGAACACATCACCGACAAACAGGCTGACATGGGTGGTAAACGCCATAAAGGCATTGTTCATACTTCTTTGGGAAAGACCTGACGTAATCATCTCGACAGGAGCCGGGGTAAGTTTTCCGACTATGTGGCTCGGAAAGAAGTTCTTTGGCTCGAAGGTTATATATATCGCTTCGGCAGCAGACGTGGACCATCCGGCAAGAACTCCATACCGGGCGTATGGTATTGCGGACCTGTTCCTGGTTCAATGGCCAGAAATGCTGAAGTTGTTCCCGAATGCAAAATATATAGGTGTGCTATGAAGATACTGTGTTCATTGGGTACCCATACCCAGGATTTCAGCCGACTGGCGCGCGCGATTGATGATGTCGCAGGAAAGAATGACGATTATGACATCGTGGTACAGACGGGCTTTACCAATTATGTCTATAGGAATGTAAAGAATTATTTTGATTTCTGTCCAAAGAGCAGGATGGAGGAACTCGTCGAATGGGCAGACATCCTGATATTGCAAGGAGGATGGGGGGGGATAGAGGAGGCTGTCGACAAAGGCAAGCGTTGCGTAGTCGTGCCTCGTATAGAAGGTGCGGAACATGTCCATAATCAGGAACAGTTGGTGCGTAAGCTGGATTCCATGGGATGTGTCATAGGCTGTCTTGACGTAGACCGTCTCTCCCAATGTATAGCGAGGGCAATGAATATGGAGGTCAAACCGCTTGAAAAGGGTGATGCCTCCAAGATAATCAATGACTCATTAAACGAGTGGTTCGGATAAAACTACAAACAATTTCCATACTATGGTTGAAGTTAGCATCATAACGGTGGGAATGAATCATCTGAGATTCATTAAAAAACTATACAGTACGCTATTCGCAGAACATCCCCCGAGGGTTTCCGTGGAGGCCATATATGTGGATAACTGCTCGCATGACGGCAGCGTAGACTGGCTCGAAAGGAATTATCCCGACGTGCGTATCATCAGAAATGAGAAAGTAATGGGATTCGGGGAAAACAACAATATCGGTGTAAAGGCTTCGTCGGGCAAATATGTGGCGATTATCAATCCTGATATCGAATTCATAGACGATGCAATAGACAGGCTGTGGCAATATGCCGAGAATTGCGGAGATTCTTGTGGAGTCTTAGCCCCCAAACTGCTTTCGCCTGACGGTAGCATACAGTATAGTGCACGCAATTTCATCACACTGCGTTCTTTCTTCCACAGGGCACTTACAAGGGGGAATGACCAATCCGAGGATTCTTCCGTAGGATCATATCTGCTTAAGGACCTGGACTGGGACAAGGTGCAACCGGTCAATTGGGTGATGGGGGCCGCGATGTTCATGCGCCGTGACTTTTATGACGAGCTTGACGGGTTTGACACTGACTATTTCCTGTATATGGAGGACGAGGACCTGTGCCTCCGTACCTGGAAAAGTGGCCGGCCGGTCGTCTATTGCGCGAATATCCGGGTAATCCATAACCACATGCGCGGAAGCAGGAGAATCGGGAAGATGATGCTCCTTCATTTCAAGAGCCTCCTTACCTTTTTCCGCAAACATGGCTTTAATATAAAGAGCCAGGTCAAATAATGAATTCTATGTGTAATCGGACTAATGAGAGATAGATTGTCATATATACCTTACAGAATCTTCCATCGGGGGCTTGATATCGTCGTGTCTCTGGTGATGCTTTTAGTGTTATTTCCGTTTTTCCCAATAGTCGTGTTCATCATCAAATACCAGAGCCCCGGACCTCTGTTCTTTTCTCAGGAAAGAACCGGCTTGAACGGTAAGACCTTCAGGATGTACAAATTCCGGTCTATGCACGTCAATGACACAGCCCATACACAACAGGCGACTCATAACGACCCACGCAAGTATCCGTTCGGCAAATTTATGCGCAGGACCAGTATAGACGAACTTCCACAGATATACAACGTGCTGACAGGTGACATGAGCCTTATCGGCCCCAGACCTCACATGCTGGCACATACGGATTATTATTCCACCCACATTCCTTACTACATGGAAAGACATGCCGTGAGACCAGGCCTTACCGGCTGGGCACAAGTCAAGGGGTGGCGTGGCGACACACCGGAGCTATGGATGATGGAAGGTCGCGTTATCCGGGATATATGGTACATAGAGCATAGGAGTATCGGACTGGACCTGAAGATACTCGTTCTCACCGTCGGCTCCGTGCTGTTTCCGGCAAAGGGTGCGCACTAAAAGACCTTTTGCCTGTTTTCCTCGTTTTTTTCAGTCAATGGTGCATGGGAACCAGAACGAAATTACATTCTGGAATTCTGAACCTATTTGTGTGCTCTTGACATCGAATTTCCCATTTAGGGAATTTACGATAGATTTGCACATGGACATGCCCATAATCATTTCTTTGTCACAGCTGTCCAGTTCCTCATTTGCCGAACCGACCTGATCTGCCGACATTGCCTTGAGGACGTTTTCCGGAGCCTTTTGGCACTTGCCGTCTATCCAGAAACGCAGTCCCCGGTTCTCCTTTGCATAGCGGATGGTAATGGTGCCGTTTGTGACATTCATCGCGGCGCAGTGCAGTATCTGCATGATGAGCTGACGCAGGATATTCGTGTCTATCCATACTTGTGTGTGTGGCGAGAGTTCGGTCTGGATGTCAACTTGGACACCATCATTGACGTCATACATTATCTCCCTGCGATATGACATAATGAGCTCTACCAGGTTCACGTTGATTTTCTTGGATGTCGGAATGTTGACATTGGTGCCGGAAATATCAAGCACCTCGTCTGCATATTGCAGAAGCTGCCGACAATCAAGAAGTATACTCTCGATAGCCTTTGATACATCAGAATGTTGTCCGATGTGCGGCTGGCTTTTGACATTTTCACAACTCCGGATGATATTGTCAAGCTTTTCCCTGACGGTCATACCTACATCTTCAAGGAACTGCGATCTGTAGTCTTCTTTGTCGATGTTGTACTGAATCTCTTCATTTAACCTTATACCCTGGCGGTGGAACAATACGAGGATGGCTCCGATAATAATCAGGAGGACGACGATTAGTGTGATAAGGAAGTGTATCATAAAAAATAATAGAGTTATACAGGTCTATTTTGGTTCTTGAGGAGTCTTGGCAAGGCGCATGCCTAAATGATAGAAGTGATAGTGGGGAGAACATTTGCTGCGGTCGGAGGTCCTGCAGGAACGTGAGCCGCCGCACCAACGGCCGCCCCTGTTCACACGATAGGTTCCTTCTTCCGCTCCCTTGGGATTCACCTCCTTCCTGTGACTATATGGCGCTTTCCAGTCCTGGCACCATTCGTAGACGTTGCCAGACATGTCGTAAAGTCCAAGTTCGTTAGGTAACTTTCCACCTACGATGTGAGTGCTGTTGCCACTGTTGCCGTTGTGCCAGGCAACAGCGTCAATGGTATCGCTGCCGGCATATTTGTATCCCTTGCTCTTGTTGCCTCCGCGTG
>DFKL01000064.1 GCA_002373535.1 Prevotellaceae bacterium UBA3646
GTGTAGTAGCATATCTGCCTGTTCTAAAGTATATGATAGGAGAGAGTTACTGGGAGGGGCTGAAGGTAGTTCCCATTGTGATGGCTGCAGAGATTATGATGGGTGTGTATTTCAACCTGTCTTTCTGGTACAAGCTTACGGACCAGACCGTCTACGGAGCCATCTTCTCCTTGGCTGGCTGTATAGTGTTGATAGCCATAAACATTCTTTTTATCCCCAGATACAGCTACATGGCATGTGCCTGGGGCGGTTTTGCAGGATATGCTACGTCTATGGTCTTGTGCTATGTGGTGGGGCAGCGGAAGAACCGCATTGACTACCCGTTGAAAAGCATCATGGGATACGTTGTCATGACCATCCTGTTCTATGCTGTCATGGAACTCCTTCCTCAGTCGTGGCCTGCCGTTGCACGTATGGGAGTTGATACTCTGCTGATATTTGCTTTCGTGGCTCATGTCATACACCACGATATGCCTCTTTCCAAAATGCCTGTGATAGGCAAATATTTTAAACACTGAACGGATGAAGACTATACAATCTGCATTGATGGCACTTGCCATTACCATGAACATGTGTGCCGAGGAAATGCCCGAGGGTTACTATGACGCCATCGACGGCAAGAAGGACAAGGACCTGAAATCAGCAATCTCTGCCGTTATCCGTAGTCATACGGCCATTCCCTACGGCAGCGGCAAAGGCAATACGTGGGAAGTGTTCTACTACAGCGATCGTGATCCGAAGACGGGGCTGTGCATGGATATGTACTGTGACAACTGGAGCGTCCTGTCCAACCCGGGGCAGGTTGCCAGCGGATGCAATATTGAACATAGTTTTGCCAAAAGCTGGTGGGGGGGAGCCAAAAACGATGCCTACAAAGACTGCTACCATCTGAATCCGTCAAATTCTACTGCCAATTCTGCACGAAGCAACTATCCGCTGGGTGTGCCGACGAATTCAATAAAAAGCGGAACCGGATCGATTAAGGTCGGACAGGCTACGTACAATGGTATGACATTTTGGGTGTTTGAGCCAAAGGATGAGTATAAGGGCGATTTTGCCAGGGCATATTTCTACATGGCAACATGCTATGGTGACGAACTTTCGTGGCGCAAGGATAACAAGGATGTGGGCTCATACTATGCCATGCGTCCAGCCAGTGATGCGAATGAGTATCTGGAATTCTTGGACTGGGAGATTGACGTCTTGCTGAAATGGCACCGTGAAGACCCCGTCTCGGAAAAAGAACTGAGACGCATGGATGCAGTGAGCGACTATCAGCACAACCGTAATCCTTATATTGACTATCCCGAGTTGGTGGAGTATATATGGGGAGACAAGAAAGGCCACTCACTGAATCTCGCCACCCTGGACCGCACCACAGGCATCGATGATGTCTTCGTGGACGCTAAGCCAGAGTCTGCCAAGTTTCTGGTGAATGGCCGTCTTGTCATCCGCAAGGATGGCATTCTCTACGACCTGAGCGGCCGCAGGAAATAGGAGTCAGGTCAGTTCATTTCAAACATCATGGGATCGCCGCCGTCAATTCCTGACGGCGTATAGTCTCGTGCGTCGGCATTGGTGGGGCCACCGTTGCCGTTGCTGCCCCCTGATACGATGTTCTGCGAACCAGCCAGTATGTTGCACACTCCCTGTATGGCTATCTCTTGTGCCTGCGGGTGAATGAAAGTCTTTTTCATGTCTTTGTCCTCCTTATCTGATTATTAACCTGTTGCCCTTTATGACTATTCCCTTGGTATCGGCACTTACCTTTCGGCCTGTGAGGTCGTAGACGTCGCCGGATGTCAGCGAGCCCTTTCCGTCAAGTGTAAGTATGCTGGTTGCATCACCGTCTGCGATATTGATTACCATACTGCGGGAGTTGTCAGGAGACGAGGTCTGGAACCATGCACGATACGGCTTTACATTTGTCTCAGTTTGGGCATTCCAGAATTTGTCCTGTGCAATGAAATACTGGTCGTCACCCTGTATGGCAGAGCCTGTCAGAGTTCCGTACATTGTCCATCCGGCAGCCTTTGTCTGCGATGTCGTATCGTATTTGTTTACGGGCTTAAGCGTTACGTTGCTGGCACAGATTTCCAAGTCTCCGGCAACCAGTTTCCTGAACACGGCAGGCTGTCCTGCTGCAACGACAGTTACAGGAGTGAACGTAAGAGCCTCGGATGTGGCGGCCGCCAACTGGTAGTACTGGACGTCATCGTTACTCTGCACAGCAAATGGCAGGCATATGGTCCCCCATTCGTTAGCCGCCTGACGGATGTATGTGGCAGATGGTACGACTTGCCTGGTCTTAACTGCATATGCATCGTCGTCGCCAAACTGTGCTGATGCTATGGTTGTCATGTCTCCCAGAGTACAATCGGTGGATTGCCCGCCAAGATTGTCAATACAGAAATATGCTGCGGTAGTCATTCCGAATTTGTTATGCTTGGTCGAAGACAACTCGAACTGTAGGCCGTCGACTTCTCCGAGCGAACTGAGGTCTACCCATTGCCAGTTTTGTGCATAGCGCCACTGGCCTGGCGTGCGGAAGTCAGCCAGGTAGAAATCTACGGTGCCTGTGACGGTCTCACCGTTGAGTCCCTTGATGGTGAGCAGGAACCAGTCGCCTTGGTGGAACGGGAATCCTTTTTCCTTGACACCATCGATTATCTCCTCGCTCATTCCGTCACCCTGTATAAAGGCTTTCGTGTTAAATGCAGTGTTGGTAACGGCCATGCCTGTGAGTGTCGTCTTGGTAAATTGTATTCTCTCGTATGCGGATGCTATGTTAACTGTCGCATAGTTATTGCCCTGTGCTGCGCCAGTTGCCGATGGCAGATAGGAGTCGCTGACATCGGTTACAGTCGTTCCTGCCTGATAGCTGACGGCCTGTATGCCTTGATATCCGTAACCCAGTCCCCACTGTCTCCAGTCCTGTACGATGGTATTGAAGCGTGCAGCCCCGCTCAGCCACTTGTTGTCGCCAGGTGAAAAGGTGGCAGGACGGTATACGCTGTTCTGCGCAATCTCAAGATCCTCGAATGTGGCAGACGTGAATTCAGCAGGCAGATCCGGACCCATCTGCTGTGCCTGACATGTGACTGTCACGTCGAAATCCTCGGTGATATCTTCGTAGTAACTAAAAAAAAGATAGCCGTTGTCGAAATAGTAGTATCCGGTATCGTCCATATAGTCTGTGGTCAGTTCTGTATCGCCATGTCTTACCGTTACTTCGGCTCCGGCAAATGTGTATCCGTTTTGCAGCGTTAAGTTTAACTCGACGTAACCGTCATCTTTTGTGTACTCCGTAGGATTGCCGTCAGCAGGCGTGCATCCGGTCAGGTGCAGGTTTATCTTTCCCTGTGCCTGAATACATATTACGGCTGTCAGGGCAATGACAAGAGTAGAAAGTCTCTTCATAGTCAATAGTATTTTAGGTTAATATTAATATCTCAGGCTATCTGACTAATAGCCTGCCGTTGCTGATTATGACTCCACTGGCGTTTTCGCTTACCTTGCGGCCTGTGAGGTCGTAGTATGCTCTCCTGTGTCGGTTGTCTGACTGCCAGAGGTCAGTGATGCCGGTCGGCACGGCAGACGGGTGCAGGTCCTCGGCACCGGCAAACTCAGTGCTGGTCTCGCCGAGCAGTCCGTTTATCTGATTCATGGCGCAGTAGACACGGACGAAATCTACATGACTTAGCTTAACAGGCTGACGGTCGGCATCTACAGCCCAGTCAATGTTGAAGCAGCATGCCTGGTTGATGTTGCCGTCAACAATGTTGGGCTTGTTGTCGACATATCCGTAGCGCAGGAACCGCATCAGGAAGTTTCCGTTGTCAACGTATATATTATTCGGTAACAGAGTTCCAGTGAACGACAGGCTCCTTTGGTCAGTAAGCCAGGCAGGGAAATATTCCTGTGAATGGTAGGCATTGCGTGGCATTACCCCCTTGCCGCCATGGTTGTCTGTCCATGTGACCGGTTTCTTGTCACCGATGAACGTGTATGTTATCTGGTAGTTGTACACGACCTTGCCGATACTGTCTGTATCTGCGCTGCCGCTAAGTTCGTACCATTTGTCGTCGGGCAGCCCGTTGCCGTTGTCGTCGCGGCTGACCATGACAATACCTGGTTCGCTGCTTCCGCAGTCTGTCTTGTCTGTGGCGGCGAAGGCGTTTCCCTTGATAAATAGGTCATAGGCACCAGGGACATTGACAACAGGATGGTCAAAGCCAAAAGTTACATAGCCGCCGAAACCGCCAAGGCATATCATACCCTCGTCGGCAAGGATTTCCTGGCACTTTCGTGCCATGGCGGCCGCGTCGTCACCTTCCTCCCATTCTGGCATGGTGTTGATGAACTGGCCTGGGGCAGGAACATATTCGTATACCTCTTTAATATAAGGGGTATTTAGACTCTGTGCACTGGCTCCCGTTATCACAACGAAGGCCAGCACGACCAGAGTCAGCAGATAGTAATTGTGTCTTCTCATACTACTACATAACATTATGGCACGCGGTGTGCGTGCAGTTGTCTTGATATCAGCATAGATTTCGTTCTCCGTAATCCCGCGGAGACCTACTTCGCTGGCATTGGCAGGTCTTCTGACTTGTTCCGAAAGTAGTACGCCTTCCCGTCGGGTTGTCTCATGACAGTGGCATCTGTACTACCTTACAAAGGACTTACAGCATCGGGTAATGTCGCGGAATTGCACCGCGTTCCCATCTTAGCACGTGGCTACTTTCATAGCCTTGTGAACCAAATGCGGTACAAAAATACGCTTTTTCTAGAAAAAGAGGAAAAAAATAGGCGTTTTTTTATCACCGATACTGACTATTATGCCTTAAATTATAGGTAGGAGGATTTTTTGCCCGTCCGAACAGATTTGACGAAATATGCCGTTCTCTATAATATAGGCTTCGCCACGTATCTCTTCGTATCCGTATTTACTGAACAGGTAAGTGCCGTCAGGGAAAACGTAGAAGCGGCCACCCTTGCTGTCTGGGGCGGCAATCTCGTCATAGACATGCAGGTCGTCGACCTTGCCGTTCTTCCACATGTAGTAGTGAGGCAGAATCTGTACTCTCGTCAGTCCGAGGCCAGGCATAAATCGCCGGTATGCGGGACTTGTGGCTTCGCCGGGGTATTCTGGCAGGCTGTACACGATGTCCGCACAGTTCATGCTGCCTGCACTGATAGCCAGTAATACGCCACCATAGGAATGCAGTGTCTCGCGTAGGTGTATTCTGCAGAAAAAGTCGTTTTGGGTGGGGACGTGCCCGCCGCTTAGTATGATCAGGTCAGAGTCATGTACCAGTCGGTATGTGTCAGCCATCGTGCGGCTGTCCAGGACTTTCCAGTCCGAAAGGTTCAGCCCGGCATGCTGCATGGCATTCAGCAGACCGGCCGCTGCCTGGTCGTTGCCGTGGATGTCATCTGGATCCGAAGCTACGAGCAGGACATGTGCGCCTTGCGGAATCTGGCGTAGCATCTCGTCACGCAGGCCGTTCTTCTGGAATATTGCTCCGTCGGTGCCGTCGCAGGGGCTGCTTGTCAGGAAAAGGGTAGACATATCTAAATGCAAAAGTACTAAAAATATATGGTTATATATGTCATTGTGTCGTTTTTTCGCTTTTTCACAAGACGTTGTTGGCTTTCTTTCAATTATTTCTTTTATTTTTGTAAGGTGCAAAAATAACTTTTACGGCTTACAGCTATGAATTTCATTTTCATTTCGCCGCACTTTCCGGAGAATTACTGGAATTTCTGCACGGCTCTCAAGGAGAATGGTGTAAATGTGCTTGGCATTGGCGATGCACCTTACACGGAGATTGACGAAAGGTTGCGTAATGCCCTGACGGAGTATTACCGGGTCTCGGACATGGAGGATTACGGACAGATGTATCGTGCCGTGGCTTTCTTCGCCTCAAAGTATGGGCGTCCTGACTGGTTGGAAAGCAACAACGAATACTGGTTGGAACAGGATGCGAGGCTGAGGACAGACTTCAACATAGCAAGTGGTATTAAGTCAGACCGTGTAGACAGTATCAAGGAGAAGTCCGAAATGAAGAAATACTATGCTGCCGGAGGCATACGCACGGCGCGCCAGATTAAGGCGAGCGAGGGATTGGAGTCTGTTCTGCACTTTGCTGACGAGGCCGGATTTCCTGTCTTTGCGAAGCCAGACGTAGGTGTAGGTGCCGGCGGTGCGCACAAGATAGGAAGCGAAAGGGAATTGCAGGACTTCTTCAGTGATACACCTATGATAGAGTCCTACGTAATAGAGGAGTTCGTAACAGGCAATATATGTACGTATGATGCGATTATTGACTCAAAGGGCAACCCCCTGTTCGAGAGTATGTGTGTATGTCCGCCGTCTATAGCTGATATCGTCAACTATAACCTGGACAGTACTTACTATGTGCATAGGGATATTAACGAGAACCTGCGTTTCTGGGGACGGCGCACGGTCAAGGCCTTCGGGGTGCAGAGCAGGTTCGTCCACCTGGAATTCTTCCAGCTGGACCGTGCACACAAGGGACTGGGAAACAAGGGAGACTTTGTGGCACTGGAGGTCAATATGCGTCCGGGCGGAGGATATACCCCTGACATGATTAACTATGGACACAGTGTTAATGTGTACAAGATCTGGGCAGACATGATTGCCTTTGACAAGCGTGTAGACAATACTGTCCAGGATGACTATTTCTGTGTATATGCCGGAAGGCGTGGCAACTGCAGGTATGTCTTGAACCATGATGAAATAATTGCTAAATACCGTCAGGCTATATGTATGTCGCCGCATATAGACAAGGCTTTGGCTCCGGCCATGGGTGACCAGGCATATATCGCAAGGTTCCGTACGGAAAAGGAGAGGGACGAATTCCTGCATGATGTTTGCAACAGGGCATAGGTGATTTTCTAATTTATTACGATAAGGACATGGAGGTACAATATCACAGACATTACAGCCAGTCGCTGAAACGCGACATGGAGTACAAGACTTATGGGACAGAAGGTCATCCTGTCCTGGCTTTTCCCAGCCAGGACGGTAGGTTCTTTGACTATGAGAACTTTGGCATGATAGACGTGCTGTCCGGATGGATTGAGTCTGGCCGGCTGAGAGTCGTGTGCTGTGATGGTATAGACGGAGAGACGTGGAGTAACCGCAATGGCGATCCCAGACATCGCATAGAACTGCATGAGCACTGGTACGACTATATTATCGAGGAACTGCTGCCCGCAGTCCGCAACGTGCCGGGCGAGACCTTTATTTCTACTGGGTGCAGTATGGGAGCCTTCCACGCGGCAAACTTCTTCTTTCGCCGGCCTGATATCTTTGATACGGTAATTGCCTTGAGTGGATTGTATCATGCCTCGTACTGGTTCCCCGGTTACAGTGATGAACTGACGTTTATGAACTCTCCTCAGGATTTCCTGCGCGAGATGCCTGCGGACCATCCTTGGATTGACTTGTACAGGAAGTGTAGGATATACATATGTGTAGGTCAGGGAAAATGGGAGGATGAGCTGTTGGAGAGTACGCGCCAGCTGGACAGAGTGCTGCGCGAGAAGGGTATACCTGCTTTTGTGGACTATTGGGGCTATGATGTGGATCACGACTGGCCATGGTGGCGCAAACAGCTGCCATACTTCATGGAAAAAGCCATGTGCGATGGTGCACAATAGGTAATATATTACCTTACGAGGTGCTTTAGGGCCAGACCTGAGAGGGTCATCCCGAAGATAGACGTGATGTGTACCAGACTGCCGTTGCCGTCTCCCTGGACCAGGTTGGGACACGGCGGTTCCTCACTATAGACACACTGGAACTTGTGTGCAGGAAACTGTCTGTTGCGCTTGAATCGGTTACGCAATGCCCTGGCGAGTGCGTCGCCTTGTACTTTCCAGAACTCGGCTACGCAGATTTTTGTCGGGTCAGTCCTTAATGCAGCACCCATGCTGGACAGAAGTATCGTCCGGGGGTACAGTTGGGTGGAGCGCAATATAAGGTCTGCCTTGTCAGGGACGGAATCTATGCAGTCGATAATGACGTCGTATGTGTCCAGCTGGAATTGTCCGGCGCTGTCTGGAGTATAGCGTGCGGACAGAGCCGTGATGTCAGCCTGTGGATTTATTTCCAGAAGTCGTCTCTGCATAACCTGTGTCTTAGGCTGTCCTATGGTATTGCATGTAGCCATCAGCTGACGGTTTATGTTGGTAACACAGATGTTGTCGCTGTCTACTATCGTAAGATGCTTGAGACCTGTTCTTATCAGGCCTTCGGCACACCAGCTGCCTACACCGCCGATGCCGAAGATTATTACCTTTTTCTGGCTTAGTCTGTGCATTGCATCATTGCCCAGGATAGAGCAAGAACGGGTATATATGGCTGGTATTGACAGGTTTTCCATAGGATGTATGGGTGGAGTATGCAGTTTATGTCGTGTGTGAGTATTTTGTAATGCAAAGGTACTATATTTATGCAGAAATTACCATGACAGCGTATAAATTTGTGGATGTTGGGAAGTGAAATTCCTATTTTTTATTACCTTTGTGCATTAGTATGGTTTACAGGACAGTGTATCTTAAGGATTTGGGGGTACGTGTTGAGATTGCCTGTTTTGCGCCTGCCGGGAAGGTGGGCGAGTGGCATGTAATGTACCATGTCGAGCCTCGTGACGAGATGTTTGCCTTGCAGGTCGGGCGTCTGCACAGGGCCGAGGCCGTACTGATGGATGGCGAGGAGATGCAGGGGGCACGTCCTGTATTGAAACGCTATTTCCTGAGTGATGCTACGAACCAGCGACCTTATGTCGATGAAAACGGCGTTTGTACGGTATCTTATATCCAGCAGCCTCCGCTTGACGGCAGCAAGGTTGCCCTGTGGGTATACATGCAGAGCGGTACGGATGTACATGCAGACGCCGATGACCTTGGCTCAACCGTTGTCTGCCACAATGGGTATCGCCACATATGGACTATGGGTATGACGAGTTGTCAGGGCGACAGCCACAGGCAGACGGCAGACATCCTCAATATGTATGAAAGTACTTTGAAGTCACATGGAGCCGATATTACCGACCACTGCATTCGCACGTGGTTTTTCGTGCGTGACGTTGATACGCAATATAATGGGTTGGTAGTGGCACGGCGTAATAATTTTCAGGAAAACGGCCTTACTCCTGAGACGCATTATATATCGTCTACCGGCATCGGTGGCAACCCTCCTGATCCGAAGGCCCTGATACAGTTCGGCTCGTATGCCATGACGGGATTTGAGCCAGGGCAGCAACGGTATCTGTATGCCTTGTCGCATCTGAACAGGACGATTGAGTATGGGGTGACCTTCGAGCGAGGTACTTTGTTGCGCTTCGGTGACCGCGAGCAGGTCTATATCTCCGGAACAGCCTCTATTGACAACAAGGGTCAAGTGATGCATATAGGCAATATTATCCTGCAGACGGAGCGTATGTGGGAGAAT
>DFKL01000131.1 GCA_002373535.1 Prevotellaceae bacterium UBA3646
GGGTAGGGCAGTCAGACCCTCATCAGGGTCGTTATCTCGACGTCGTTCAGAATATCCCTCCCGTGCAGTCCTTCTATCGTTAGTTCTATTATGAAGTTTACGTAAATCCTCCTCGGATTGAATTGTCTGACAAGATCTATGGCGGCACGCATGCTTCCGCCGGTTGCCAGGAGGTCGTCGTGGATTAGCACTGTGTCTTCTGTCGTGATTGCGTCGCTCGTCATGCATATGGTGTCCTTGCCGTATTCTTTGTCATATTCGACGGAGAGGACTTTGCCTGGAAGCTTGTTTGGTTTTCGCGCCATGACGAATCCGGCATTCAGTTCCGATGCCACAACAGCGCCGAGCATAAAGCCCCGGCTCTCCAGGCCTATGACCTTTGTTATTCCTTTGTCCCTGTATAGTCCTACGGTCTCGTCTCTCATCAGATGCAGGCATTCGGGCTTGTCAAACAGTGTCGTTATGTCTTGGAACTGTATTCCCGGAATAGGGAAGTCCGGAACCACTCGCAGGTTCTTCATTAGGATGGGGTTGTTCATTGTCTGTGATAATGTTTCTGTTATTGTCCTTTTGTGATGTTTCACGTGAAACTATCTGCCGAGCAGAACCAGCAGCACGTTGATGTCCGAAGGCGATACTCCAGGAATCCTCGAGGCCTGTGCCAGCGTGTCTGGGTTTATGTTGGCAAGCTTCTGTCTTGCCTCGGTAGACAGGGATTGGATAGAGGGGTAGTCAAAGCGTCCTGCAATACGGATGTTTTCCAACCTTTGCATCTTTGATGCAACTTCGCGCTCACGCATTATGTATCCATTGTATTTCATCCGTATCTCGGCAGCCTCTACTATTTCGTTCTCCTGTGCACCTATGTTGTGTATAAAACGCTGTAAAGCAGGAATATATGGAGCCAGTTTCTGAATGCTTACCTGAGGCCTGACGATTATGTCTGTCAGCTTGCAGCCTTTCTGCAGGGCATTGGTACCAAAAGATACAAGTGCATCGTTGATCAGGGAAGCCTTGACCGAGAAATCATTACAGAACTGTATCAGGTCCTCAATCTTCTGCTTCTTGTACTGCCAGCGGTCCATCCGTTCCTGTGTGGCCAGACCTGCATGATAGCTCCTTTCCGTCAGGCGTGCGTCTGCATCGTCCTGACGGAGCAGGATACGATACTCTGCCCGTGAGGTAAACATGCGGTAGGGCTCGTCTACCCCCTTTGTCACGAGATCGTCAATGAGGACTCCTATGTATGCCTCGTCTCGATGTAGGATGAACGGATCCTTGCCTTGAAGTTTCAAGGCCGCGTTCATGCCGGCAATCACCCCCTGCCCGGCGGCCTCTTCATATCCCGTGGTTCCGTTTACCTGTCCTGCGAAATACAGTCCGTCCACCACTTTTGACTCGAGGGTATGATATAGTTGTGTAGGGTCAAAGTAGTCGTATTCTATGGCATATCCGGGCCTGTATACGACCAGGTCGCGGAAGGCAGGTATCTGCTTTAGGGCCTCAATCTGTATGTCTGCCGGCATGGAGGAGGAGAACCCGTTCAGGTAATATTCCTGAGTGTCGACTCCCTCAGGTTCAAGAAACAGCAGATGGCGGTCCTTGTCGGCAAACGTGACCAGCTTGGTCTCGATGCTGGGGCAGTATCTCGGACCGATGCTTTGTATCTGTCCGTTGAACAGCGGCGAGTCGTCCAGACCTTCACGTAGTTTTGCATGGACTTTCTCGTTGGTATATGTTATCCAGCAGGGGAGCTGAGGCAACTTGCGGTCGTCTCCCATATACGAGAAACGTCCGCAGACATCGTCGCCAGGCTGTTTGGTCATATCCTCGAAATGTACGCTGCGCCCGTCAATGCGCACAGGTGTCCCCGTCTTCATCCTGCCTACGCGTATTCCGTGTCTGGCAATGCTTTCCGTCAAATGCCTGGCTGCTGGTTCGGAACACCGTCCGCCTTCCATCTTGTTGCGTCCGATGTGCATCAGGCCGTTCAGGAACGTGCCGGCAGTTATGATGACGCATCTGGCCGTGATTTCCACGCCCCATGCCGTACGGATTCCTACGACGGATTCCTTGTCGGCACCTGTGCCGGATGTCAAGAGTTCCGTCACCTGATCTTGCCAGATGCTCAGGTTGGGAGTCCTGTCCAGGACTTCTCGCCATGCCCAGATGAACTTGCCTCTGTCACATTGTGCCCGGGGGCTCCACATGGCAGGTCCTTTGCTGCGATTCAGCATCCTGAACTGAATGGCAGTGCGGTCGGTAATCTCGCCCATGTGTCCTCCGAGAGCGTCAATCTCACGTACTATCTGACCCTTTGCAATTCCGCCGACGGCAGGATTGCAGGACATCTGGGCAATCTTGTTCATGTCCATCGTCACCAGACATGTCCTGGCTCCAATCCCGGCACTGGCACATGCTGCCTCACATCCTGCATGGCCTGCTCCAACCACGATGACGTCGTATGAAAATTTCATTAATTAGTGTGATATTTCATTTACAAAAGTACTTATTTTCTTTCAGTTCTTTACTAAAATATTGTACAAATCAATAAAAATCATTAAATTTGTAGCGGACGTAATACCTACAAATAGGTATGGATTACGTGATACTCGCGGAAAATGAAATAAATAAATACTAACTAAACTTTCAATCAAAATCCTATGTGGTTAATCAAATCATCTATTGGCAGGAAGGTAGTGATGTCCGTGACGGGTCTTGCCCTGATTCTGTTTCTCACCTTCCATGCTGCAATGAATGTGGTCGCCTTGATAAGTGCCAAAGGCTACAACATGATTTGCGAATTCCTGGGTGCTAACTGGTACGCAGTTGCTGCGACTGCCGGGCTTGGATGCCTTGTTGCACTTCATTTCATCTATGCTATCTGGCTCACGGTGCAGAACAGGAAGGCACGTGGCAATAGCAGGTATGCTGTCACCGACAAGCCTGCAAAGGTAGAGTGGGCAAGCCAGAACATGTTGGTTCTCGGTTTCATCGTAGTCGTAGGTCTGGGGCTGCATCTGTACAATTTCTGGTACAATATGATGTATGCCGAACTTGCTGGTGTAGAGAACGAGATTTCCGCCACAGACGGCGTAGGCCACATTGCCAGGACATTCTCATGTCCATGCTATGTTGCCGTCTACCTGCTATGGCTGGTGGCATTGTGGTTCCATCTGACACATGGCTTCTGGAGCGCTCTTCAGACTCTTGGCTGGAACGGCAAGGTATGGTTCAACCGCTGGAAGTACATCGGCGTAATCTACACGACCGTAATCATCTCGATGTTTGCAGCCGTGGTAATAGCCTTTGCTGCAGGTTACAGGCCGGCAGATATGAACGAGGCTGGTTCCTGTGCTGCAGAGACCGACTGTCCTGTAAAGGGCGGTTGCGTGATGTCTCCCGACTGTTCCGGACAGGAAGACTGCAAGAAGGATGCCGGGTGCTGCGAGAAGGACAAGGAGTGCAAATGCGTGGACTGCAAGTGCGATCCGTGTGAATGTGCAGAAAAACAGGGTTGCACGTGTGGTGACTGCAAATGCACAGACTGCAAGTGCTGAATATTAGTAACGTTTAAATGTCAGATAAGACTATGACAAAGAAAATAGATTCCAGAATTCCTGAGGGACCAGTTGCTGAGAAATGGACCAACTACAAGGCACACCAGCGTTTGGTAAACCCAAAGAATAAGCTAAAGCTTGACATAATAGTCGTCGGTACGGGTCTGGCTGGTGCTTCTGCAGCATCGTCACTTGCCGAGATGGGCTTTAATGTATTTAATTTCTGTATCCAGGATTCACCGCGCCGTGCACACTCGATAGCAGCACAGGGTGGTATAAATGCTGCCAAGAACTACCAGAACGACGG
>DFKL01000021.1:0-2852 GCA_002373535.1 Prevotellaceae bacterium UBA3646
AATTAGCGGATATTTATATGAATTATATAATTTAATTAAAAGGAAAGGAAAAATGATGAGACGTACTTTGTTGTTCGTTGCCTTGGCTATCATGGCCGGTGGCTTGGCTGTGGCTCAGGTTCCGTTTACGGTTCCGCAGTTGCAGTCGTGGAAGGCGTCCGACGGGGTGTTTGACTCGGAGGGACGCGAAATCGTGGTTGTCGCAAAGAACATGGTCCTGGAGGATGCTGCCGGGTACTTGAGGTATTCGATGCGTCTGATGCGGGGGGTGAAGGATGAGAAGAGGGCGGCAAGGATAGTGCTGAAGCTGCAGGATATGGGCAAGGCTGGCAACGAGGCTTACAGGATAGGTATCAAGCCGAGTTGCATAACGGTGTCGGGAGGGACACCGCAGGCTGTCATGTGGGGGATACAGACGTTGCTGCAGATGAGGGAGCAGGACAGGAGGCTGCCTTGCGGCTACATCCAGGACAGGCCGGACTACAGGCTGCGCGGGTTTATGATTGACGTGGCCAGGAAGTTCGTCCCTATGGATTACCTGAAGAACCTGGTGCGAACGATGTCGTACTACAAGATGAACTGCCTGCAGGTTCACCTGAACGACAATGGGTTCAAGAAGTACTTCCACGACAACTGGGACGAGACGTACTCGGCCTTCAGGCTGGAAAGCGAGCGTTTCCCGGAGCTCACGGCGCGCGACGGGCACTACGGTAAGGAGGAGTTCCGTGACTTCGTGCGTGAGAGTGCCAAGTTGGGGGTCGAGATTATTCCGGAGATAGACGTGCCGGCTCACTCGCTGGCTTTCACTCATTTCCGCAGGGGGCTCGGCTGTGAGGAGTTCGGCGTGGACCACCTGGATCTGACTAATCCGGAAGTCGTGCCGTTCATAGACAGTCTCTTCACGGAATACCTGCAGGGGCCGGAGCCTGTGTTCTGCGGACCGAGGGTGCACATTGGCACGGATGAGTACAGCAACAAGAGGCAGGAGGTGGTCGAGCTGTTCCTTGGTCTGACTGACCATCTGATAAGACTGGTGGAGAGCTATGGCAAACAGGCTGTGGTATGGGGGTCTCTGACTCATGCTAAGGGTAACACGCCTGTAAAGAGCAAAAACGTGCTGATGGGTGTCTGGAACAATGGTTTTGCCAATCCTAAGGACATGAAGGAGGCGGGATACCAACTGGTATCGATTCCTGACGGGCTGGTGTATATAGTACCGGCTGCAGGCTACTACTATGACTATCTGAATGACAGGTATCTGTACGAGCGTTGGACGCCGGCTCTGATAGGCGACGTGCGTTTCAAGGAAAAGGATCCGCAGATAGAGGGTGGTATGTTTGCTGTCTGGAACGATGTGTGCGGTAACGGTATAAGTGTGGGCGACATACATCACCGTACGTTCCCGGCATTGCAGGTGATTGCTCAGAAATGCTGGCATGCGGTGAACGATACCGTGGGGTATGAGAAATGGAACGTGGCTCGCAAGGCTATAGGTGAAGGGCCGGGCATGAATGAGCTGGGGCGTACTGAAATGAGTATTCCTGCCCTTTCGCCGGCTACGGTACTGGGGAACAGAAGTATTCCTGCCCTTTCGCCGGCTACGGTACTGGGGAACAGGCAAGGATTGCGCCAGATCGGATATGACTACCAGATAGACTTTGACATCACTTGGGCTCAGGAACGGCATGGGGCGGTCCTGACCAAGAGCAGGCGTGCCAAGTTCTACCTCGCCGACCCTATAAGGGGGATGCTGGGTTTCAGCCGTGACGGGTATCTGTTTACTTTCAAATACAGCGGACGACCGGGCAGGTCTGAGCATATTACGATAAAGGGTACGAACAGGTATACTCAGCTGCTGGTGAACGGAAAGGTGGTCGAGACGCTGGGGTATGACGAGAGACTGGCTGCCGACAAGAAGCCGTACAACATAGTAAGGACTCTGGTGTTCCCGCTGGAGGAGAGTGGATCTTTCCGTAGCCGGATAACTAATTTCTCGGCTAAAAAACTGTAAAACGGGGCTCCGTCTCAATAAATTAGCGCAGGATGCAAAGCATTTTGCGCTTTTTTTTGTAATTTTGGCGCGAAAATGTCCGTATATAATAGTGGACTATGGGTGAAAATAACATAACTACAATATCAGATGCTGACACTAAGACAGATTACAGAAGAGACGGAAAGGGTCATCTCGGGGCTTGAAAAGAAACACTTCCCTGATGCCCGTAAGGCTATTGAGCAGGTTATGTCGATAGACAGGCAGCGCCGCGAGGCGCAGACCTTGTTGGACAGGAACCTGGCTGAAGCGAAGAAACTGGCTGCCGAAATAGGCGGTCTTATGAAACAGGGCAAGAAAGATGAGGCTGATATAGTCAAGAAGCAGGTGGCTACGCTAAAGGAGGCCAACGCTGCCCTGGAACGGCAGAAGGTCGAGGCTGAGCAGGCGCTGACGGCCAAACTCTGCACTATTCCAAATATTTCATACGAAGAGGTTCCGGAGGGTTCGTGTGCCGAGGACAACTGGGTGGTCAAGTCGAACCTGAAGGAGTGTACCATTGGTGTGGATACGGTCGGCAACTGGGATGCGAATCCGGTTGTCGAGAGTGCAAGGCTCCCACACTGGGAACTGGCCAGGAAGTACGATCTGATTGACTTTGACCTTGGGGTAAAGATAACGGGGGCCGGGTTTCCTGTGTACAAGGGGTTGGGGGCCAGGCTGCAACGTGCCTTGATAAATTTCTTCCTGGACGAGGCTCGCAAGGCCGGATATACCGAGATAATGCCTCCGACGGTGGTCAATGCCGCATCCGGATACGGTACGGGGCAGCTGCCTGACAAGGAGGGACAGATGTACCACT
>DFKL01000021.1:2901-8573 GCA_002373535.1 Prevotellaceae bacterium UBA3646
TGTACCACTGCGAGGTGGACGACTTGTACCTGATCCCCACTGCGGAGGTTCCTGTGACTAACATATATCGTGACGTAATAATTGATGAGAAGGACCTGCCTATAAAAAACTGTGCGTACACTCAGTGTTTCCGTCGCGAGGCTGGCTCGTACGGCAAGGATGTACGCGGACTGAACAGGTTGCATGAGTTCTCGAAGATCGAGATTGTGCGCATTGACACGCCGGCACACTCTGCCAAGTCACATCAGGAGATGCTGGACCATGTCGAGGGGCTGCTGAAGAAACTGCAGCTCCCTTATCGCATACTGCGCCTGTGTGGCGGCGACGCGTCGTTTACCAGTGCCATCTGCTATGACTTTGAGGTTTACAGCGAGGCTCAGAAGCGTTGGCTGGAGGTGTCGTCGGTAAGCAATTTCGACACGTATCAGGCTAACCGGCTGAAATGCCGTTACCGCAACAGCGAGACGAAGAGGACGGAGCTGTGCCACACGCTAAACGGTTCGGCCTTGGCCCTGCCTCGCATCGTTGCGTCCATATTGGAGAACTACCAGACGGACGAGGGCATTCGCGTACCAGACGTTCTGGTGCCGTACATGGGATGCAATATGATAAGATAATGGTGTCTTGTCTGAATGACGAGATAAAAATGCAAGTGTATATATGTACAAGATAGTTTCAAAGAAGCAGTTTTCCGAGAAGGTCTTCTGCATGGAGATCGAGGCGCCAATGATTGCCAAGTCACGCAAACCTGGCAACTTTGTCATCGTCCGTGTCGACAAGCACTCTGAGCGCATGCCTCTGACCATTGCCGATGCTGACGTTAATACTGGTACCATAACCTTGGTGATACAGGAGGTGGGCATGTCCTCGACCAAGTTGTGCATGAAGAACGTCGGTGATTCCGTAGCTGACATCGTCGGCCCTCTTGGCAACCCGACGCATATAGAGAAGTTCGGAACCGTGATCTGTGCTTGCGGTGGCCTGGGTGCTGCACCCATGCTGCCTATCATACGTGGGCTTAAGGCCGCCGGGAACCGGGTGCTAAGTGTCATTGCCGGCCGTACTGCCGACCTCGTAATCATGGAAGACGAGATACGTGAGTCGTCGGACGAGGTGATTATCATGACGGATGACGGTTCGCGTGGTGAAAAGGGGGTAGTGACGGTAGGTATTGAGAAATTCTGCCTGCAGGAGCATATTGACAAGGCTTTTGCCATCGGACCACCTATAATGATGAAGTTCTCATGCCTGATGACACAGAAATATGGTGTCTCCACGGACGTTTCCCTAAACACGATAATGGTCGACGGAACTGGAATGTGCGGTGCTTGTCGTCTGACCATAGGCGGCAAGACAAAGTTCGTATGCATAGACGGTCCGGAGTTTGACGGAGCCCTCGTTGACTGGGACGAGATGTTCAAACGTATGAGCACGTTCAGACAAGCCGAGCTGAAAGATATGGAGGAGATTGAGCTGCACATGTATCAGGACGTACAGGACGGGATTGCCGAGCATACTGACGTGACAATGGACGTAACGCCCACAGATGAAGGGATAGACGTGCTTACTGACCGTAATGCTCCGTGGCGCGATGAACTGAGGAAAAAGATGAAGGCAAAGGAGCGCACGCAGATTAAACGTGTCCAGATGCCTGAGCTGGACCCGGTGTACCGTGCGACTACACGCCACGAGGAGGTCAACAAGGGGCTGACAAAGCAGATGGCAATGACGGAGGCGCAGCGCTGTCTTGACTGTGCTAAGCCGACATGCGTGGAGGGTTGCCCGGTAAACATCAACATACCGTCGTTCATCAAGAATATTGAGCGTGGACAGTTCCTTGCTGCTGCAAAGGTGTTGAAGAATACGTCTGCGCTGCCGGCGGTATGTGGCCGCGTATGCCCACAGGAAAAGCAGTGCGAGAGCAGATGTATACATCTGCAGATGAATGAGCCTGCGGTTGCCATAGGATATCTGGAACGCTTTGCTGCAGACTACGAGCGACAGAGCGGCTGCGTTTCCCTGCCTGAGACAGAGCCTGCGAACGGCATCAAGATTGCTGTCGTGGGGTCTGGCCCTGCCGGACTTTCATTTGCTGGCGACATGGTAAGGAGGGGGTATGACGTATATGTATTCGAAGCTCTGCATGAGATAGGCGGAGTTCTCAAGTATGGTATCCCTGAATTCCGTCTTCCGAATGCGATAGTAGACGTGGAGATACGGAACCTTGCCAAAATGGGCGTACATTTCCAGACTGACGTAATCATAGGCAAGACCATCAGCATACAGGAACTGGAGGAGAATGGATTCAAGGGGATATTCGTGGCAAGCGGCGCTGGTCTGCCCAACTTCATGAATATTCCTGGCGAAAACCTGCTGAATATCATGTCGTCGAACGAATATCTGACGCGTGTCAACCTGATGGATGCTGCCAATCCGCTATCAGATACACCGATCAACTTCGGTAAAAATGTGATGGTAGTGGGTGGCGGTAATACTGCCATGGACTCGTGCCGTACAGCCAAGCGCTTAGGAGCAAACGTTACACTGGTATACCGCCGTTCCGAAGCAGAGATGCCTGCACGACTCGAAGAGGTAAAACATGCAAAGGAAGAAGGAATCAACTTCCTTACCTTACATAATCCGATTGAATACCTTGCTGATGAGAAGGGAGCAGTCAAGGCTGCTGTCCTCCAAGTCATGCAACTGGGCGAACCTGACGCAAGCGGACGACGGAGTCCTGAACCAATTCCAGGTAAAACCATTACAATCGACGTTGATCAGGTTATTGTGGCCGTAGGAGTCTCACCTAACCCATTGGTACCTAAGAGCATCGAAGGCTTACAACTGGGCAGAAAGAATACCATCGCCGTAAACGATGACATGGAAAGCAGTCGGTCCATGCTCTTTGCCGGAGGGGATATCGTTCGTGGAGGAGCAACGGTGATTCTCGCCATGGGCGACGGAAGAAAAGCTGCTGCTGCCATGGACAGAAAATTCAAAGAAATGGCATAATTTCGATTCATACCTGTAAAAGCCTCATAGTTGAAACTATGGGGCTTTTTTATTCAATGAATTACAATAAGTAAACGGATGATAAAAAAAGTTATCGGAAAGGTTTTATAACACTGCTTTAAATTCGCTTAACATGAACACACGTAAATTTGTATTCAAAAAAGAATAAAGGTGTTCCGAGTTTTCCCGATCATAGCATGCATCATGATATGTGCCTCTTCCTCACTGAAGGCACAAAACCAACGTAAAGATTCATCCACCTTGGAGCACGATACCATTTCAGCAAGTGATACGACAAAAGTCAGAAGAAGTATCTCACGTAAAGACAATGTCGATCTGAATAACGACATGAAGAACTATATCGATTTCAACTTTTTCGGTAACAGTCAAACAATAAACGACTCTCCCTATATGGAACAGTCAAAGAGTTGGATGAAATTCAATACTGATGCGACCAAGAGTTCCATGTACGCACCAAAGAATAAAGATTTGCGGATTACGATGAAGATTAATCCCAACAGCCATACCGACATCTACAGCCAAAGTGACTTAGACATTCAGAACCGTCGTATCGGTACACCTATAGAAGATGGTAACGCAATGACGGCAGGAGTCGGTATCAAATACACGTTCGATGCAGAAAAACTACTTTACGAGAACCTGACGGAAAGAGGACGAACTCTCAAACATAATCGCAAGTATGCCAATGCTTGGAAAAACTACAAGAACTATATTCCCGAAAAAGACTCCATCCAACGCGATTCGACCCTACTTATCCAAGATGTAAGAAGGATTGCTAACGACTTAGTGCCACTTGCAGCCGACAGCGTCAAGCAAGCCCAATGACACAAAGGAGTCCTTACTTACTTGGCTGAAGAAAACACACCGTACGACGGAAGATATTCTCACGCAACTGATCGCGATATAGCCAGATCTCACGAGAATGATAATTCCCTTCTTTACCTATCAACGGAAGGATATAATCAGTCGCCGTGTATCCATCAACCAGCAAAAGATGAGTATTTGGATCCAGACGAACGGTCATCGTATCTTTTTTTTGCTGATCAATAGGCAAAAGTGGCGTAGGCTCAGTGATAAGAACAGCCGGAGTATCATCAACCTTCCAGTTTACCGGATTAATCGAGATTTCGTTATTATCACCCAAGCCATGAATGACAGCATTCACATCCCGAACAGAGTTATAACAGATCGTCACACCTGTATCAGATTCGCCGGAAGCAGGAACGATATAGTTCGTTTGAGCCAATGTTTCTTTCGTAATGTTGGTACCCAAAGCATAGGCAGCAATCATCCTTTGATAGGTTGTAGCGTCCATCTCCTTTAACAGTTCCAACATAATCATCGCACCCTGACTGAAGCCAGCCAGCACGAAAGGACGACCATCGTTCAGGTTCTTCAAAAAATAGTCGAATGCTTTCTTCACATCACTCACAGCAACAGGAAAACGTGCTTCGAGAGTGCTGTCGTTCATAAAAGATTGAAGCGAACATTGCCTGTAATAGGGAGTATAAAAGTTTAAAGGACCACTAATCAATGTGTCAACACCGATCATTTCACTATACATAGGCGTTCTTGCCCAGTCAGCATACGTATCTGCATGGTGGTACACCGTGTTATCCGGCATCATGGTATCGCCAATCTCAGTCGAAATAATATAGAACACATCAGCTGCATGGTGTCGGTCAGAAATGTGCCACTGAGTTGAGTCATTATAATCAGGTTCAACCGCCAAAACCTCAGTCTCAGCCGGAATCTGTTTTCTTTCTCCATTACATTGGAAGAAGAGGCAAGCAATAAGCAGGCATCCTACTAACTGAAATAATTCTTTTTTCATTTTTCTATAACCATATTGAATTGGTCACATGCACCTGTGCGATGAGCCAAATGTTTTGTCGTTGGTGAAATCCCAAAGAGTGGAGAGTATGTCTTTACCTTCACCGTCTTTCCATCAGGTAAGAATTCAAGGATCCGAAGCCAACCATCACCACCGTTACCTTCCCATCCTCCTCCAAGGATTTGAACATTAAACATCATCTGATGAACAGTCTTTCCTGCTGAATTTTTATCAGCACGATAAGCCACCGAGTCTTCAAAATCGCCAGGCACACCCGTATGCCCGCAAAGAACCATTCGTATGTTCTTGCAAGGATAGATCAGTTTCTCCCAGATTTCCTGTCCAAAGTTACGTGGCTGAATCTTGTAACCTTCGTTATTTGTCCGCTCAGCCGTACGTTCACGCAAAAAAGAATGAGTAATAAATATGATGGTATAATCTTGATAGTCTTTGCTATCAGCCAAACCTTTTGCCCACGCCAAAACTTCATCACGAGGAGCCCATTCGGCAGCAATTACCAAAATCTTGCCCCAATGTTCATCTTCAAATTTATATGCCGCATTTTCCAATGATACTTTTCCTTCTCGGTTTGGATAGGCAGCCACTACACAATCCAACCATTTTGAATTTCGTTCTATCGGAAAATATTCAGGAAAGTGAGTAAATCCCTCGTCACCACGTACATAACCATACTCATGATTACCAGTTGCGATGATATATGGAACTTTATTGTCAAGGCGTTCCATACAATGAGAAGCCCACTCCCACATCTGCCGGCTCGTTTGATTCAGCATACGTCGATTTC
>DFKL01000081.1 GCA_002373535.1 Prevotellaceae bacterium UBA3646
TTCCTGCTGCTGACGGCTATGATACGCAACTTCTATAAGTTCCTCATGGGAAGGTTTGACGCGAAAGCCTTAGGACTGGAGAAGTGCAGCAGGATCAAGGCATTCGTTTTCAAGTTCATCAGCGTACCTGCCAAATGGATAAGGACAGGCAGACACTACGAACTGAACATCTATACTCATAACCATTCATATCAGAACCCTTTTACACTCACTGACGGCTGAGAATTCAACTTCGAGGGTTATTGACAGCATAAAGCCCTTGCAATGCTTAACGGGGTAAGGGGATATTGGGCGGGGACAACACGTAATTGCACCTGTAGTGGCTGGAGATTCCTCAGATGGAGGGCAAGACGGCAAAATTAGTCCGCATGACTATTAGTTGCGGATTTTAGGTGAGGAAGAGGAAGGAAGAACTTAGAGCATTTTTGGAAGTTTAGAATAAAGAGTTTTAGGGACAGGGCTGTAGTTTCATATATTTTAGGTATTGTGAATTTATGTGAAATGGGGTATTTTTGTGCGTAAGTTTAAGGTTGAATGTCGTCTGGCAGGTTTTTATCTATGGTTTTGCTGCTGCTTGTTCTGCAAGTGGCTAATGCTGAGGATGTTATACGCGGCATTATAGTCGACAGGGATACTCGTGAGCCTATCATCGGGGCTATGGTTTCGGATTCGGTGGGACACAGGCCTATTTGTGTGAGCGATGCTGACGGGCGTTTTTCTGTACCTAAAAATAATTATCCCAAGGTGCTTAGGATTTCTTATATCGGGTATAAGACCAAATTCTGTAAGGTGAAGTCTGTGGAGCAGGAACTGAGAATCTTGCTTGAGGCAGAGGTGAGTCTTATGGGTGAGGTGGTGGTTACGGCCCAGGAGAGTCGCGGATTGTCGACTGCCTCGAAGATAGAGAAGCATGCGATGGAGCATTTGCAGCCGTCGAGCTTTGCTGACTTGCTCAAGCTGTTGCCTGGCGGTACGAGCAAGGATCCTGTGCTTGGGGCCGTGAACAGTATCAGGCTGCGTGAGGCGAGTCCATTGGGGAGTAACTATGCGACTTCGTCGCTGGGTACGAGTTTCCTGGTGGACGGGGCGCGTATCTCGACGAATGCCAACATGCAGTATATAGGTGGAGCGTGGGAGACGTCGGCAACGAGCCGTGAGAGTGTGAATGCCGGTGTGGATATGCGTACGATTTCGACGGATGACATAGAGAGTGTGGAGATTGTGCGTGGTATTCCGTCGGTGGAGTATGGGGACCTGACGAGTGGCTTGGTGAAGATTGAGCGCCGCAGGGGAGGTCGTGACTTGCAGGCAAGACTGAAGTCTGACATGCAGTCGAAGCTGGTTTATCTGTCTAAGGGGTTTGAGTGGAAGAACAGGACGACACTTAATGTAAGTGCCGACTTTCTGTATAGCAAGGCTGATCCGAGGAACGCACTGAACAGCTATACTCGTGTGACGGTCTCCGGACGTGTAGGACATACATGGGGACGCCCAGCCTATGACTTGCGTCTGTCTGCAAACCTGGACTATACCGGATCGTTTGACGGAGAGAAGCAGGACCCTGACTTGAACAAGGGGGCGGTGGACAAGTACAAGCAGGGGTATAACAGGATGGCTTTCTCGACCAAGTTGGAACTGAAGATGCTGAGGAGGTGCTGGCTGAAGGGGGCTGAACTGCTTGTGTCTGGGGCGTATGAGCATGACAGGGTGTCGCGTACGAGGACGGTGAGCCTGCAGAGTATGACGGGAGCTGTGCAGAACTATGACGAAGGGGTGTATGATGCACTGATATTACCGTATGTGTATGATGCTACGCATGATGTGGACGGGAAGCCGTTGAATATGTTCGTGAAGCTGAACGCCTCATTGCAGATTCCGAGCAGGAGGGTGGCCAATACGTTGCTGGTGGGACTGGACTGGAACGTGGACAAGAATTTTGGCCAGGGGCAGGTGTTTGATCCTTTGCGGCCGGTGTATCCTACGGCTCAGATTCGTATGAGGAGCCTGGCGGAGAAACCTGCAAACCATGTGTTTTCGCTGTATGCCGAAGAGAAGGCTACTGTGCCTTTGGGCAGTTGTAAGCTGGAGGTGATGGCGGGCGTGCGTGCGCTGAGGATGCTGAACTTGCCTGACGGGTATGTGATGGACGGACGCTGGTATTGGGACCCGCGTACCAATGTGGGTTTTACGCTGCCGAGGTTCACTGTGTTCGGAAGGCCTTCGTTCGTGAGGATATCCGGCGGTGTGGGGCAGCATACTAAGATGCCTACGATTGACCAGCTTTTCCCGGACCCTGCCTATATAGACTTGTTGCAGCTGAAGTACTATAACGTTAATCCCGACTATTGCAGGATTAACTACAGGACTTATATAATCCCTGGAACTAACGGCGGCCTGGCTCCGGCGCGTAACCTGAAGTGGGAGGTGACTGGTGACTGGAGCGTGGGCAGTAACCGTCTGACGGTGACGTACTTCAGGGAGAACATGACGTCGGGATTCCGTAACCAGACGGACTACAAGGCGTACGAGTACAGGAAGTATGATGCGTCGGGTGTAGACGGATCGGCGCTGACGGATAAGCCTGCGCTGGAGGATCTGCCTTATGTGCTGACGACGGAGTTGTGTGCGTATTCACATTACGAGAACGGCAGCCAGACGAAGAAGGAGGGTGTGGAACTGACGTTTGCATCGAAGCGTATTCCGAAGATTCACACGAGGCTGACGGTGACTGGCGCATGGTTCCGTACGATGTACAGGAACAGTCAGCTGATTATGGAGCGCCCGAGCGTGGTGGTGGGTAACAGCCGGCTGCAGTATGTGGGACTGTACCGTGACCAGGAGGTCGTGGTGAACAACCTGGCGAATACGAACTTCATGCTGGACACTGACGTGCCTAAGCTGAAGCTTGGATTCTCGGTGTCGGCACAGTGCAGCTGGTTCTCGTCCTCGGAGCATGCGGCGCTGAGCAGGGAGCCTGATGCGTATATGGACATAGCAGGGGTGATTCACGACTGGACGCCGGAGTGTGCTACGGACCCGTACCTGAAGTGGCTGGTGCGTAATACGACTAACCAGACGTACACCAGGGTGCCGTTTGCGCTGACGCTGAACCTGAAGGTTACGAAGAAGCTGCTGAGGGACAGGCTGAAGGTGGCAATGTTCTTTAACAAGATTTGGGATTATTCGCCGGAGTATGTGAGCTATGGCAAGACGATCCGTCGCCATACGAAACCGTATTTCGGCCTGGAGGTTAACGTAAGGATATGAGGTGGTTGTTGATTTTGCTTGTCTCGTGCATGGCTGTGACCGTGTGTGGCTGTCATCAGGACAATGATGAGTATATGACTGTGGCAACCGTGCGCCTGGACGGTGGCGAGGGAGTCAGGATTGAGCGTGTGCAGGCGATGGCTCATTTTACGAACCTGAACTCGAGACATGTGACGAGTACTGCCAACTTTGACGGTGCTGAGGTTCAGGTGGTGCTGCTGCGCGGTGCGTATCAGGTGCTGGTGGAGGGCATACTGAGCTATGTGGACGCGGACGGGAAGCGTATGGTGCGTTCGTTCCGTGCTGTGAGCGACTATGTGGAACTGGCCGGCATCGGTACGAGCCAGGCTAAGATGGATATTATTCTGCTTGACTGAGATGAGGAGGCTGTTGTTCTTTGTCGTGTCGTGTATGGTGATGCTGCAGGTGGTGGCGTCGGAGCGTGACTCTGCGTATGTGGATCGCTATTCGCTGTGGAGGGGGACGACGGATGTGGCTTTGGGGAACCCGGCATTCATGACGCGGGCTTATATGAAATCTGATACGCAGCTTGGTGTAAGATGTGACTACAGGCACCAGAGCGATGCGTTCCGTCTGGAGGACGGTACCGGCATGGCGCTGCCAGGTATCTTTGCGAATACGTATATACGACTGACTAAGTCGTCGGTGGTATGGGGAGAGGCTTTGTACAGCAATGGCAAGCATTGGGACAGGGAGTATAACAGCGTGGCGGATTTTGACTTGCTGTATCCGTACGTGATTGCGGACAGTGTGGGGGGAGATACGCACAGGGAGCGTTATTTTTTCTCCGGCGGCTATGCTGCGGAGAGAGGCCGGTGGCAGATGGGCGGTGTGCTGAAGCTGCGTGCGGAGCAGGAGTACCGAACCTATGACCCGCGTATGCGTAGCGTGGTGTATGACGTGTCGCTGACGGCCGGTGCCGCAGTCACTGTGGGTGGCTATCGCCTGGGCCTGTCGGCCGAGGGCAATATATACAGGCAGACGGCGGATGTGGATTTCTACAGCGAGATGAACGGCATGGGTGAATTGCAGATGACGGGCCTGGGGACTGACTATGTGAGGTTCTCAGGGTCTAACCGTGATATTTTCTACAAGGGCAAGGGCGGTACACTGGCTTTTGACATGCTGCCGTCCGGGGACAAGGGGTGGTTGCTGCACCTGAGACATGGGATTAACGAGTATGTGCGTCTGTTGGACGAGTACAACTCTATGCCGCTGACGACGCTGTACCGTCAGAGGTCTGCCCTGACCGCCGGCTGGAAGGGCGTGGCGCGTGGCACGGAGAGGGCTTTGCTGGTGCATGCTGTGTATGACAGGCGTGCCGGTGACGAGCATGTAGCTGGGACTGCCTCCGGGCAGGAGTACCCTGTGCTGACCGACCTGACGATGTACCATGAGCATAGGATAGATGTGGGTGCGACGGCTTTCTATGGCCGTGGAGACTGGCATCTGGCGCTGAAGGCAGGCTATCTGAGCAAGCGTGAGAGGTATGAGTACGTGGAGCGCAGGATGGACTACGGACGCCTGTATGGCGAGGTGACGGCACAGTGGCTTAAGAGGGTCAGGAAGGACTTGTGCCTGAATGTATGCGGCAAGGGTGGATATCAGGGGAAGATAAGTGACAGGATTGTAATGCCGTATGCGAACATGACATTAGGCAGAAGGGATTACATAAATCACAACTATCGGTATCAGAGGGCAAGCTATGCGCATGTGGACGTGGGCATACGTGCCGATTTCAGACCGGCGAAGTGGCGTGTGGGCCTGTTTGGCCAGGTGGCTACTGCATGGAAGTTCTGTACGGAGGGCGAGCACGAGGCAGGTGTGCGTGCCGCTGTCGGCGTAGTGTTTTAAGTTTATAGATATATAGTAGAATGAAATTAACCGAAAAAATGAGAATGATGAGAAAAGGTATTTTAATGGGCGTAGTGCTCATGGTTGCCGGTGTGTCGCTGTTTTCCTGCAGCAACGAGGAAGTGCCGGCCGTAGTCGAGAATGGCGAGATTAAGTTGGAGATGCCCCTGAACGTGAGCGATGTGGTGCTGACGGATTTTGAGGGCACTGTGACCAACGTGCAGAGTGGTGTGGTTACGAAACTGCCTGCTCCGGTGAAGAGCGGTGACGACTATGTGATCAAGGTTCCTACTCTGGCCGAGGGCACGTACAACATCTATACGAAGGGTTCCATCACTTTCGTGAAGGATGGAGCGGACGGCTCGATGGGTTTTGAGGTGACGTCAAAGGATGTTACCCTGAGCGAGACATCGTCGTCGACGAAGGTGGTGATCAACTCGTTCAAGGCCGAGAGTGGATTTGTGCTCTCCGAGATTTGTACTACGGGTACGCTGAATCCGCAGGGCAAGAATTACAACTATGATGCTTATTTCGTAATCACGAACAACAGCGACAAGGTACTCTATGCCGACAGCCTCCTGCTTATCGAGTCGCAGTACCAGAGCAGCAGCTCGGGCAACAATCCTTGGAGTCCGGACGTGCGTCCGTATGCCATTCCTGCAGGTGCGGTGTTCATGATTCCTGGCAATGGCACGGATCATCCGGTAAACCCGGGCGAGAGCATCGTTATTGCCAACAATGCGATGGATCACACTACGGTGAATGAGAAATCGTATGACCTGACGGGGGCTGACTTTGAGGTTTACCTGGACAATGGCGGCAACAGCATGGATACGGACTATGAGACGCCCAACATGGAGTATATATGGTGCTATACGCAGACGATATGGCTGCCTTCGGTACAGCAGAACCGCAGCTATGCCATTGCACGTATGAAGGAGGACAAGGAGACGTTCCTGGCCAACCATAGCGTGACGCCTACGTATGTGGCTTCTACAGGTAAGACGATGGAGAGCAAGCAGGTACAGATTCCGAACGAGTGGGTGCTGGATGCAGTGAACCTGGGTACGGAGGATGACTTCGGCTGGTATGTAATCTCGTATGGGCTGGATGCAGGCTTTGTGGCCGGTCGTGCCAACTCGAAGGATACGACTCAGCGCGGCACTTCGATCAAGCGCAAGAAGGATTCTGACGGCAAGTATATTGATACGAACAACTCGACAAATGACATGGAGGCTCGTCAGGAGCCTTCGATGAAGAAGTAGTATATGAAGAAGATAAATCTGATTTTGGCCTTGGTGCTGCTGTCTCTTGCGGCTGCAGCACAGGGACTGCCTCAGGATCCTACAGTCCGCAAGGGCCAGCTGAAGAATGGTATGACGTACTACATCCGTCACAATGCGAAGGAGGCCGGACTGGCCGACTTCTACATTGCGCAGCGTGTGGGTAGTATATTGGAGGAGCCGCGCCAGCGCGGACTGGCTCATTTCCTGGAGCACATGGCATTTAACGGCACGAAGAACTTTCCGGGCAAGGGCAAGAGGCTTGGCATCGTGCCCTGGTGCGAGTCGATAGGAGTGAAGTTCGGGGCAAACCTGAATGCGTATACTTCCATAGACCAGACGGTCTATCATATCGGCTCTGCTCCGCTGAAGCGCGAGGGAATCATCGACTCATGCCTGCTGGTGCTTCATGACTGGAGCCATTATCTGCTGCTCGAGGACAAGGAGATCGACAAGGAGCGCGGCGTAATCCAGGAGGAGTGGCGCACGAGGCGTGCCGGCAGGGCTGTGCAGCGTCTGCAGGAGCAGGCTATGCCCAAGATATACAGCGGTACGAAGTACGAGGACTGTCTGCCGATAGGCTCGATGGACATCGTGATGAACTTCCCTTATCAGGACTTGCGTGACTATTATACGAAGTGGTACCGCCCGGACTTGCAGGCAATTGTCGTGGTAGGTGACGTGGATGTAGATGCCATGGAGAGAAAGATAAGGAAGACTTTCTCCTCAATCCCCATGCCCAAGAAGGCTGCAGAGCGTGTTTACTATCCGGTCGGTGACAACGAGAAGATGATCGTGGATGTCCAGAAGGACAAGGAGCAGCCCATTGCACTGTGCAACATCTACCAGAAGCGTGAGGCTACGCCTGACGCCGGGAAGAACAGTGAGCGGTACTTGCGTGACGACTATGTGGACGGGCTGATAGGTACGATGCTGAATGACCGTCTGGTGGAACTGCGCCAACAGCCGGAGCCTCCGTTCCTGAGTGCTACGGGGCGTGCCTCGCAGTTTCTGATAAGCCGTACTAAGGATGCTTTCTCGCTGAGTATCAGTTGTAAGAAGGGTAACATCCTGGGCGGTATAGTCTGTGCCGTGGCCGAGGCCGAGCGTGCACGCCAGCACGGTTTCACTCAGTCCGAGCTGGAGCGTGCCAAGAAGCTGCGACTGAATGCGGCAGAGCGCAGGGTTAAGATGAAGGATGACTTCCGCAATTCGCACTATGTGAACAATTGTGTGAACAATTTCCTGTCGGGCGAGCCGCTGCTGAGTGCAGACTGCCGTTTGGAACTGACGCAGAAATTTGACCGCGAGGTGTCTCTGTCGGAAGTAAATGCTGCCGTGAAGGAACTGATTACGGACAGGAACCAGGTGGTGGTCATGTATGCTCCGGACGCGGAGGGATACGAAGTCCCGTCTGCAGGGCAGATAGAGCAGGTGATACTGGCAGCACAGAGGCAGGCCTATGCTCCCTACAAGGAGGAGGGGCTGGCAGGGTCTCTCGTGGACAAGATGCCTGAGCCGGGTTCTATAGTGTCCGAGAAGCCATATCGCCATGGCTTTACGGAGATTACGCTGAGCAACGGGATGAAGGTCTATGCCAGGAAGACGGACTTTGAGACTGATGCCGTTGTGATGGAAATGCGTGCCGAGGGTGGCACATCGCTGTACGGCGACGAGGACATACCTAACTTTTCCATGATTGCCGGCGGCGTTGCCGAGGGTGGTGTAGGACGCTTTGACGCCGTTACGTTGCGTAAGATGTTGACAGGCAAGAGCGTACGTGTAAGTCCGTCGGTAGGCATGAGGAGCCAGGGTATTAACGGAAGTGCCTCGATAAAGGATATGGAGAGCATGTTCCAGCTGACGTATCTGTATTTTACTCAACCGCGCAGGGACACGGCAGCCTTTGCCGGACTGCTGGACCGTCAGTATGCCTTCCTGGCTAACCGCAATGCCTCGCCCAAGGTGGATTACAACGACTCGATCCGTTCGATACTGTACAACCATAATCCGCGTCTGGAGCCTGTGGTACAGTCTACGCTGGCAAAGATGGACTATGACCGTATCCTTCAGATATACAAGGAGAGGTTTGCCGATGCGGCTAACTTCAAGACTGTGATTATTGGTAATTATGACGAGCAGGAACTGCGCAGGATGCTGTGCCAGTATCTGGCGACCCTGCCTGTAACCAACAGCCATGAGCAGGCCGACGAGAGCCGTCTGCCGAGAATCGTGGATGGCGGAAAGGTCGTCAGGTTCAGGAAACCTCAGGCCACGCCATTGGCGAACGTGAGCATCTTCCTGACGGCTGACGTACCGTTTACGCCACAGAGCGACCTGGAGCTCGACTTCCTGAAGCGCTGTCTGTCTATTGCCTATACGGACTCGGTTCGTGAGGAGCAGGGAGGTACGTATGGAGTCAGCGTGAGCGTAGACCTGGACAAGGACGACAAGCCCAATGCGACGATGAAGATTGCGTACAATGCCGATCCTGACAGATATGAGGAATTGAATCCGATAATATACCGTCAGCTGAGGAACATGGCCGACTACGGCCCCTCGGCTTCGTCGGTGCAGAAGGTGAAGGAGTACCTGATAAAGCAGTACGCACAGGCTGCTATTACGAACGACTATTGGAGCTATATAATATGGCACGAGCTGGACGACGATGCAGACTTTGACCACGACTATTGCGGAATGGTTGAGCGTATCACACCCCAGGACGTGCAGCGTATGGCCAGGCAGATACTGGCGGCCGGACGTTGTATAGAGGTGACCATGTTGTCCGAAAAGTAGGACTGTTACAGAGATACAGCATGTACCCCGTCGATATTGTATGGATATCGGCGGGGTATTTTTATATGTATGCGGATGTCGGCTTTGTATGTGTAAAATTTGTGGATGTAATATTTATTGTGTATCTTTGCGCGATACAAATTGATTAAAAACTGTTAGGAAAATGAAGTTTATTGGCGGTTATGTGTTCCGTGCGATGTGTTCGCTGCTGGTCGGACTGTTGCTCGTGATAAATGCAGAACAGATGCCTGCGATATTGGTCAGCGTCATCGGTGCGTTGTTTCTCGTCCCGGGGTGTTTCGGCCTGTCGATGTACATCTGGACAAGGTTGAATCCAAATGCTGTGATCAAGACGGCTTTTCCTGTCGTAAGCATCGGCAGCATATTGTTCGGTGTGTATTTGCTGGCTTTCCCTCAGGAGTTTGCCAATTACCTGGTAATACTGATGGGCCTGATGCTGACGTTTGCCGGCATCTCGCAACTGAGCAGCATGTATGTAAACAGGAAGGTAACGCCGTTCTCGTGGCTGTTGCTGATCCTACCGTTTGTGCTGGTGGGAATAGGGGTGTATTCGCTGATGAATGCGCACGAGGCAGCCAAGATAACGTTCCAGATAATCGGTGGCACGCTGATATACTATGGCCTGACGGATATGTTCTTTGCCTTGCGTACGAGACACTATTCACGAGTCTATGAGAGAGAGCAGGCTGCCAAGGAGAAGGCAGAGCGTATGGCGCGCGAGGCCGAGTACGTCGAGTTTGAGGTAGTGGATACTACCGGTAACGAATAAATATCTGGTTCTGTCATGAAAAGGTCAAATATGTTTTTTGTGGCATTGTGGCTGGGTTTGTCTGTGATGGCGCAGAATGTCAGGATGCCGGCATTGATAGATTCTATACATAACCTGAGCATGCCAGTCAAGGTCCTGGGCTATGGCGGGGGTAACGGCAAGACGTGGAGCGGATTCAACAAGACCGACCGTATGGAGAATGGCTCAGTACGTGACCGCTATAGCAACACGGTCCGCTATTTTTCCGCCAACAACGGGGATGTGAGCGGGATGAACATCGAGCATATATGGGCCAACAGCTGGTGGGGACATGTGCAGAACTTTGCATACAAGGACTTGTTTAACCTTTACCCCAGTGATGCGACTGCAAACCAGCGCAAGAGCAATAATCCGATTGGTATAGTAACGGCATCCGACGCATACGACAACGGTGTCGTCAAGGTCGGAAAGGGTACCGATCCTGCCAATGGTACTACGCAGACGGTCTGGGAGCCTGCGGACGAATGGAAGGGCGACTTTGCCAGGACATACTTCTACATGGCTTCGGTGTATAGCAACTTCGGCAATTTCGAGGTTCCGGCCGGGAATACTGCCGATGGTGGCAAGGGACTGGGACTGTGGACGACAGCCGAGGGTCTCCGTACCGTAGATCCCGACAGCCGTCTGGTCATGCGCGAGGGGGTATACAGGCTGATGCTCGAGTGGTCCAAGGATGATCCTGTCGACCAGATAGAGAAGGACAGGGCAGATCAGATCGAGATGATCCAGGGCAACCGTAATCCGTATGTGGACTTTCCGGAGCTGGCGGATTATGTGTGGGGAGAGAAGAGCGGTCAGGATTTTGACATAGGGAGAATCAAGGGCAAGAGAAATCCTGACATACACATTGAGCCGGATCCGGATCCCAGCGAGACGGTGAAGTTCAGCGTCAGTCCGCTGAGTATGGTGTTTACTGCCGTTCCGGGCAGACCCAGTTCAGCCGTAAAGACTACGGTATATATGCAGAATGTCAATCCTGCCCAGTGTACAGTGCAGACTGAGTATCCGTACCAGGTAAGCCTGGATGGCGAGACATGGACGGACGAACTCACGACGGCGAATGCAACGCAGGGCTTCTATGTACGTTTTGCCGGTGCCGAGGCAGTCGGTGCCTACGAGGGTGAGATTGTCTGCAATGCAAGTGGTGCAGACAGTAAGGTGCTGACGGCCGTATGCAATGTGTCCGTGGTTCCGTTCTGGGAGAATTTCGAGATTGGCTCCAAAAGCTCGTATGCCGCAGGGGATGTTGATGCCAATGCCGCAACATGGAATATGAGCAATGCAATGTATGCGAGTGATGTGGAGAAGGATCATCCGCGTGACGGAAAATGTGTACGTATGAAGGGATACGTTGCCAGTGGCGGTAATATCACGACTCCGGCGCATATAATGATGGTCTCGGACAAGGAAAACGGAGTGGGTGACCTGAGTTTCTGGGCATCGTCGTACGGAACGGACACCGGTGTCAAGATAAAGGTTACATATAGTCTGGACGGAGGTCAGACATGGCTGAATGTCGCCGAGTCTGTCTCTCTGACTACAGGTGACATGGTCATGTATAGATATACATTGAACCAAAAGGGGAAGGTGCGTATCAAGATAGAGAGCCTGAACACGGGCAGCAAGCGTGCCTGCATTGATGATATCCAGATGACTGACTACGATGGCGGGACGTCTGTAAGTGATATCAATGCGTACGGGACAGAGGATGCCGTACATGCCTGGGACCTGTCTGGCAGGAAAATCACTGTATCGTCAAAGGGAATCAAGATACGGAATGGCAGTAAAGTCGTAAGCAAGTAAGGTATTTTGAGGTTTTTTATAACACTTTCCTATGACGGTGCCGCGTATCATGGATGGCAGATACAGCCTGATGCCCCGAGTGTCGAGGAGACGGTAGAGTGTGCTCTGTCTACATTGCTGCGCCAGAATATTGACATCGTCGGTGCCGGGCGCACGGATGCAGGCGTCAATGCCGGTATGATGGTCGCGCATTTTGATTTTGATCCGGCTGATGACAGTCATGAGTGGTGCCGCCAGTTGGCTTACAAGCTTAACAAGATGCTGCCTCGCGACATTGCGGTGCGCAGGATAGAGCAAGTAAGCAGTGAGATGCATGCCCGTTTTTCTGCAAAGTCCAGGACGTATCGCTACTTTGTCCATGTTCAGAAGGAACCTTGCATGAGGCATTATTCATGGCAGATTCCTTATCCAGGGCTGGACTTCGGTCTGATGAACGAGGCGGCGAAGGTCATTATGGAGTATACGGATTTTACGTCGTTCTCGAAAACCAATACTGACGTCAAGACCAACGACTGTCATATCACGAGAGCTGAATGGAGGCCATGCACGGCCTCTGTGACCTCAGGTGAAACGGCTCAGTGGGTCTTTGAGATAACGGCCAACCGTTTTCTAAGGAATATGGTGCGTGCGATTGTGGGGACACTGGTTGAGGTGGGACGCGGCAGGCTTTCTGTCGATGACGTCCGCAACATAATAGAAGCGAGGAACCGTTGCAGGGCAGGAGAGTCTGTCCCGGGAAACGCCCTGTTCCTGGTGGATATAGAATATTGAATTCTCAGTGGAAAGTAGAACAATGCAGATTCTGGTTTAGTAATTTGTACATCCTGTCTCGGTCAGACGCTCATGTGGATAGTTTTTGCCTTTCTTAGTGCCGCATTGCTGGGATTCTACGATGTATTCAAGAAGAAGTCCCTAAACGGCAACGACGTGATGATGGTGTTGCTGCTGAACTGCCTGTTTTCCAGTGTCATCTTCCTGCCGGTTGCGGCCGGATATGTCGGCAATACCGTTCCGGAGGCTCTTTTTGGCGGATGGGCAGTGCAGCGCTGGATTGTGCTGAAGGCTTTCATCGTCCTGTCCTCGTGGATATGCGGATATTATGCCATGAAACACTTGCCAATCACCCTGGTAGGGCCGGTGAATGCCACGCGCCCTGTCCTGGTATTGCTGGGTGCACTGCTGTTGTTCGGCGAGAGACTCAATGCATGGCAATGGGCCGGAGTGATTGTCGCGATGGCAGGTTTCTATATGCTGAAGGTCGGAGGAAAGAGAGAGGGCATAGACTTTATGCACAACCGCTGGATATTGTGTCTCATAGCCGCAGCGTTGTTGGGGGCGGTAAGCGGATTGTACGACAAATTCCTGCTCTCACCGTCGTCAGGCGGCGGTATGGGACTGGACAGGCTTGCTGTACAGACCTACTTTAATTTCTATCAACTGGCCATAATGGCAGTATTGGTCGGCAGCAGATATGTCATGAGGGGAAAGTGTTCAATGTGGCTTATGCATGCAGAAAGCGACACAAGCTTCCAATGGCGCTGGTGGATACCTCTGATAAGTCTCTTTATATGTATGGCCGATATCGCATATTTTTACAGCCTCAGCCTGGACGGTGCCATGATAAGTGTGGTCAGTATGGTACGCCGCAGCAGCGTCGTGGTCAGCTTCATGGTAGGTGCCTTCCTGTTTCATGAGAAGCAGTTGTTTGCCAAGGCCGTGGATCTTGCCGTCGTGGTGCTCAGTATGATTCTTCTATATCTCGGAACAAAATAAAAAATATATGACGACGAAACGCATAATCATCCTTCCTGTACTGCTGATGTCTCTTGCAACGGCCGCTCAGGCCCAGAGAATCAGGGATCTGTTTGCGGCTGCTCCAGACGAGGTCCTGCCGCTGATGACAAAGAACAACCGTCTGGACTGCATAGATTTCATTGAGAACAAAATGGAGGCACGTGTCAAGGACAAGTTCGACAACGACGTAATCCTCGAGGAACTCACGGACGACTACCTGCGGATTGTCACCAGCAGTGCCAGCACCGTGGAGATGAAACTGGTATACCCGGCCGCTTCCGATGGCAGGCGTGACACCAGCGTGGTCGTGTACGTTGCAGAAACATGCAAGGGACCGACGGCGGATACACAGGTAAGGGCATACGACCGTAACTGGAATTTCATCAGGGAAGTGCCGCGTCCAGAAGTCAGGGAATTTATCCGTCAGGACTCAGCTCTCAGTGACGATGCACGTACGGATATAGTGGTCGAGGCAAAGATATTGCCGCTGATCAAGGGGAGCCTGTCCAAGACGGACGACACGCTCACATGGACGCTGCAGACCGGTGAATTTACCCGTGAGACGAAACAAGCTGCAGACGGTTGCCTGCAGCCCGTAGTCGTAAGATTGTAGTGGCGACTTCCCGGCTTTGCCGGTGTCTACCAGCCCCATTGGCTCGGCTGAAGTATTTTCTCTACGTTGTCCTCGATTTCGTCAGGCAGGTTGCAGAAGAAATCAAAACCGGTCTTCTGCTCCAGGTAGTCTATGCTGACGCAGAAGTTGTTAAGGGACGAACCGTCGGCAGTATTAGTGCCGTCTGTGTGCTCGATCCAGTATCCTATTGCCCTGTAGCCCTTGTAGCCAATGTTGGTGTTTGCCTTCTTGTACAGGAGGGCGACGAAAAAATACTTAGGTACAGGCAGTCCTTTCTTTGTCTCTATGATCTGATTGCTTGCTATGGTGCCGCCCTTTACTACATATATGGTGTCTTCCCTGTTGTATGCCGTGGTCCATG
>DFKL01000151.1 GCA_002373535.1 Prevotellaceae bacterium UBA3646
AGCATGCCAAGGAGGAAGGCATCAAGTTTATGACCTTGCACAATCCTGTAGAATATATCGGTGACGAGAATGGTGCTGTCAAGGGTGCCGTGCTTGCTGTCATGGAACTGGGAGAGCCTGATGAGTCTGGACGACGCTCGCCCGTAGACACTGGCAAGCGCATTACCATAGACTGTGACCAGGTCATCGTGGCAATAGGCGTTAGTCCCAATCCTCTTGTTCCAAAGAGTGTCCAGGGACTTGAGCTTGGCCGGAAAAACACCATTGCCGTGGGTGAGGATATGCAGTCATCACACTCAATGCTTTATGCTGGAGGCGACATTGTACGCGGTGGTGCTACTGTAATACTGGCAATGGGTGACGGCCGTCGCGCAGCTGAGGCTATGCATAAACGGTTGTCTGGAAATTAGTTGACAAACCTGATACTCAATGCCTGATTATGAATAAAATCATAGTCTTCATTATACTTATGGTTCCTGTTTTGCGCATAACTGCACAGAACATGGAACTGTACAACAGGAAGCTCAAGGCAGTCGAACAAGTGTTGGTAATAGACTCCCTGGTAGTGCCACGGGCACAACTGTTGGAACATCTTAACCTGAGCATGGAAAGTGGCAGGATTCTTTCTGTCGATTCCGCATTGTCCACACGGGACAGTCTGCACAATACTGCCTTCATCTCGCAGTTGGGGAACCAACTGGTATATACCCGCCAGACGGCACCAGGACAGTTTAGGCTTTACAAATGTGACATGGTTGCAGATCGGTGGAGCGAACCTGTTCAACTAACAGGACTTCCTGAGGACGAAAGCCAGAACTACCCTTTTGTGCTCACCGACGGAACGACACTCTACTATGCGGCCCAAGGCCCTAACAGTCTGGGTGGCTACGACATATTCATGACCAGATACGATGCAGACACAAAGTCGTTCCTGGCACCTGAGAACATCGGCATGCCTTTTAACTCCACCGCCAACGACTACCTGTACATGGTTGACGAATACCACAATATCGGATATTTCGTAACCGATCGTCGACAGACACCTGGGTATGTGTGCATATATACTTTCGTCCCTAATGAGGTTCGCAATATATACAGCACAGATAGTTTGACACATGACAAGCTGGTTTCGCTGGCAGAACTCCACTCCATCAGAGAGACGCAAGGCGACACACAGGCACTACGCGAGGCGACAGAACGGCTTATGCATATGAAGGACAACATGTATACAAATACAGAAAGTAGCAGTGAGATACACTTTGTTGTCAACGACCGTTATACATATACATCGTTCTCACAATTTCGCAATGACAACGCCTGCGCCGAAGCTCGTCTGTGGAAACAGGCGAGAGAACAGTATGCCGTAGCTGTCAGCAAACTCGACAAGCTACGCGAAAAGTACCATCATAGCAGTACAGGAGAACGCAAATCACTCAAGGGAGATATACTAAGCCTCGAGAGAAGCGTAGAAGAATTGCGGGACACTATTAGTCAACGTGAGAAGGCTATCCGCAGCCTTGAAGGAAGATAATCCTTGTATTATAAATTTATATAAAACCATGAAATATCCTGAATCAGAACTTATTATCAATGCAGATGGCTCTGCTTTCCATCTGCATCTACAGCCACAATATCTTGCAGACAAAGTCATACTGGTGGGTGACCCGGGACGTGTAAATACTGTAGCAAGACACTTTGACTCTGTCGAGTACGAAGTTTCCAGCCGCGAATTCCACACCATTACCGGAACATACCAAGGCAAACGTATAACCGTACAGTCTACTGGCATTGGATGCGACAATATCGACATCACCGTCAATGAACTCGATTCACTCGCCAACATCAACTATCAGACACGCGAGGACAATCCTGTTTTTCGCCAACTAACCATGGTACGTATAGGAACGTGCGGAGGATTGCAGCCAGAGACACCCATCGGTACATTCATAGCCAGCCAGAAGTCAATCGGTTTTGACGGATTACTCAATTATTATGCACAACGCAATGATGTCTGTGACCTCGAATTAGAATCTGCATTTGTACGCCACATGGACTGGAACCCGCAGAAAGGGGCGCCATACGTCTCGACGGCAGACCCAGAACTGGTCGATCGTATTGCAGCAAACGACATGGTACGCGGCATCACCATTGCAGCAGGCGGATTCTACGGTCCGCAGGGACGGCAGATACGAATGAAAATCGCAGACCCGGACCAAAACCAGAAAGTAGAATCATTCCGCTACGGCAATCTTAAGATATGCAACTTCGAGATGGAGTCCTCGGCCCTTGCCGGACTTGCCTCCATCCTCGGACACAAGGCTGCAACGGTATGTATGGTAATAGCCAACCGATATGCCCACAAGATGAACACAGGATACAAGAATCAGATAGACGATCTCATCAAGATTGTCCTGGATCGCATCTGACATACTCTTCCTGCAAAAAAGACTAATAGTTTGTCTGGAAAGAATAAAGCCGTATTAAAACATTACTATTAAGATACAATGACAATCTGTGCACCGGCAACTGCAACAGGTGGAGCGATATCAATCATCCGCATCTCAGGCCCCGAGGCTATCAGCATAACAGGCAGAATCTTCAGCAAAGACATATCCAATGCTCCTGGCTATAGTCTGCATTATGGAGAAATTACTGGTGTCGACGACGTCATTGTCAGTGTATATCGCGAAAACAAGAGCTATACTGGTGAGGACAGCGTAGAAATCAGTTGTCACGGCAGCCGCTACATAGTACAGACCATACTCGAAATGCTATGCCGTAATGGGTGCCGCATGGCAGAACCTGGCGAGTTCACAAAACGAGCATTCCTCAATGGCAAGTTAGACCTGACGCAGGCAGAAGCAGTTGCTGACCTCATATCGTCCACCAACAAAGCCACGCATCACATGGCCATGTCACAGATGCGAGGAGGATTCAGCCGGGAACTCGAACAATTACGCCTTCAGGTCCTTCATCTTACATCTATGTTGGAACTTGAACTGGATTTCTCGGACCACGAAGACATCGAATTTGCGGACCGCACGGAATTGAAGACTCTCAACACAAAACTTCTGAGCAAGTTACAGGCGCTGGCAGAAAGTTTCAAGGCAGGAAATGCACTCAAGAATGGTATTCCGGTTGCAATTATCGGTGCGCCCAACGTAGGCAAGTCTACCCTACTCAATGCCTTACTCAAGGAAGAGAAAGCCATAGTAAGCGACATACAAGGTACCACACGCGACCTGATAGAAGATACTGTTCAGATTGAAGGTATCACATTCCGCTTTATCGACACTGCAGGGATACGCAAGACAACGGACAAGATAGAACAGTTGGGTATAGAACGTAGCATAAAGGCTGCCCGTAACGCACAGATAATAATCCTTTTGTCTCAACAGGGAATACCCTTCCCTGACATCAGCGAACTGGAAGTCGATGGAAAATCATCACCAGCAATTATACGAGTGCTTAACAAATGTGACTTGCTGTTGCCTGACTCATCATATCTGTACCATCGCCAGGTTATGAACCAGGACATACACATCAGCAGCAAGACTGGTGCCGGGCTCAAACTTCTTACAGACGCCTTGATATATAAAGCACAGGTTCCGCACATCAGTCAGAATGACATCATCGTGACAAATGTGCGCCACTATCAGGCTCTCAACCACGCAATAGATGATATAAAGCGCACACAACAGGCACTTGCCGACAACCTCCCTGGCGACCTTATAGCAGAAGACCTTAGACAATGCATTCACCACCTCGCCGAAATAACTGGAGGAGAAATAACCAGCGATGAGGTACTGCATAACATCTTCAAAAACTTCTGCGTGGGGAAATAGGTTTA
>DFKL01000049.1 GCA_002373535.1 Prevotellaceae bacterium UBA3646
GCATAACCCCAGTCGCGCAGGGCGTTGAGGTTGCCGAGGTACAGCTTGTCCTGAAATCCTTGAGCGATGCGTGCGGCAGCAAGTGTAATCTTGCGTGTGACGAATGTCTCGCCGCGTCGTTCACTCTCGTGGTTGAAGAGGATGCCGTTGCAGCAAAACATATTGTAGCTCTCTCGGTAGTTCTTCATCATCCAGTAGCCATACAGTTTGGCCACACCGTAAGGCGAGCGTGGATAAAATGGTGTTGTTTCACTTTGCGGCACTTCCTGCACTTTGCCGTAGAGCTCGGAAGTGGACGCTTGGTAGATGCGACAGGTGTTAGTGAGCCCGGCAATGCGTACAGCCTCCAGCAGCCTCAACACGCCGTTGGCATCGGTGTCGGCCGTGAATTCCGGCACGTCGAAACTTACTTTCACATGGCTCTGTGCCGCCAGGTTGTATATCTCGTCGGGCCGCACCTCGCTGATGATGCGTATCAGCGAGCTGCTGTCCGTCATGTCGCCCCAGTGGAGCTCCACCATGCGTTTCTGGTGCATGTCACGTACCCATTCGTCGAGGTACAGGTGTTCTATGCGGCCTGTGTTGAACGAGCTGCTGCGGCGCAGTATACCGTGTACCTCATATCCTTTCTCGATGAGGAGTTCGGCCAAGTAACTGCCGTCCTGTCCTGTGATGCCGGTGATGAGTGCTTTCTTCATTGTTTATGCAGTATGCTATGTGGTTTCAATGTGTGTGATGCCAAACTGCTTATGGCTAAGGTTACCGGGTTGTCGTTGTATACCATGCGGCGTTTCCATGTGAGGGCGCGCCAGCGGCGTACTTTCCACCCAAGACGGTCTATGCCGTCATTGTCATGGTCCGCTATGCTGCCGTAGACAATGTCGTGTTCTATGCGCTGTAGCTGTGTCTGGCTGGGGGCAGCGGAGTCGCCGTCCATGCAGATGGGGGTCGGTTTCCCTAATCGTTGCTTGGCAATGCTGCCTATAGCTGCGGCAAATACCGTCATGCCATATTGTCTTATGGCATCAAGAACCACCGGCCAGTCGACATTGTCCTTTAGTGCTTGGCATGTGAGCGCCATATCTGCCACGTCGCGCAGAGTTATACGGCTTGCAGCGAAATGTCCGGCCATGTGGCGCAGCAGGAACAGCACCTCAAAAGTGGGTGATGGCGCCAACTCCTTAAGCAGCTTCTCGTATTGGCGATTGCTTGGTGGGTAGTGTATGTTCAGAAAATCATAGTGGCTCTCCACGGTGACTCCCCGGTAGTTGTATTTCGAGTGGTGGTGGGAACTATTGTTGACCCGCACCCTCAAATAAGTGCGTGCAGCTCGGTCGGCCTCGTCATGTTTGTCGTAGAAGTATAGGTCAAGATCACCGAACTCGCGTGTTTCCGGCACAGGATAATGCTGTGCTGTATTTGTGCCCTTGAGTACTAACGTTTTAATGCCATGTTTCGACATGAGTCCGACAATCTCCTCTTGTATGTCGTGTTGGTAATTGTACCACCCTTCTGCCTTCTGGCGCTCAGCCATCCATGGAATCAGCACCTCTCGAGGTGTATCTGGCGGCAGCGCATCAGCCACCAAGGCTGCCACGTGGTTCTGTTGTGAAAGCCGAAACAGATGCCACCAGCGGGAAGCGTCTACGGGTGCCGACAACTCCAGCCTCTTTCCTTCAAGGGCGCTGCGGAGCAATGCAAACAGTATGTCTATTTCACCGTACATACCTTACACCGTATCCATGAATGTACGTTGCACGCGGTTGAATATTACAATTCCTATGGTCAGCAGCACTATCATGAATATGAAGCTATATCCGAGCATCCCCCAGCTGAACTGCCCTTCCCCCAGCATGCCGTATTTGAAGGCCTCGACAATGCCTGTCAATGGGTTGAGGCTCATTACCAGACGCAACTTGTCGTTGGTTATTACGCTCATGGGATATATGACAGGGGTCGCATACATCCATAGGCGCACGAAAAAGTCAAGCAACAGCTGCATGTCGCGATACTTGGTGGTCATGCTTGAGAAAAGTATGCCGAACCCCAACGCCAGACCTGCCAGCATTAATACAAGCAGAGGAATAAGCAGGGCATACCAATTGGTGTGAATCTCACCGGGGATAATCCATATCTGGTAGATGGCGTAGACGGCAAGGAACAGGCCAAACTGTATGGCGAACCTCAGCAAGTTGCTCAGCACTGTCGAGATGGGCATTATGAGACGCGGGAAATAAACCTTGCCGAAAATGCTTGCATTGGCGGTGAAGGTAGAGGATGTTTTCGTCAGGCAGTCATTGAAGTATTGCCACATGCAGATGCCGCCGAGGTAGAACAAAGGCTGCGGAAGTCCGTCAGTGGGTATCTTGGCGATACCGCCGAAAACCACCATGTACATCACTACCGTAATCATTGGCTGGATCACGTACCACAATGGGCCCAGCACAGTCTGCTTATACTGTGTGGTGATGTTGCGTCTTACAAACAGGCTGCACAAATCACGGTAGTCCCAGACCTCCCGCAGATTGAGTTGCAGCAGCTTCTCTCTTGGCTTTATTACTGTCGACCAGTTTTCGTTGTTGTCGCTCATGCTGAATGTTTCCGTTTAAAGATTATGTTGCCCACTATGCCCCAGAAGTACTTCCAGTCGGTAGCAAAGGGGGATTTAAGATATGCTTCCATGTATCGGCGTTCGCTTTCCTGAACCTCGTCCAGCGTTTCAGGGGTTTTGCGTTCGTAGTAGAATGGGGGCAGCAGCCCTGGTTTTGCTTTTACGCGCAATGCCTGCATCTCTGGGGTGTAGAGGCTGAAATACTGGCGGCTCAAAGGCCTTACGCCTACCAGTTTCAAGTCGCCGCGCAGCATGTTCCAGATCATTGGCAGCTCGTCGAGCCATGTGCGCCGCAGTATACGTCCCCAGAAGTTCACGCGGTAGTCGTCCTTGAACTTGCCGCCGCGTTCCAGACTCTGGTAGTGGTAAATGTAGGGCTGCACATACTCGGAGTATGTATACATCGTGCGGAACTTGTGCACAACAATCTCCTTGCCGTTGAGGCCTATGCGTCGCAGGTGTATCAACGGGGAGCCTGTTGGCGCCATGTCGTCCACGGGGTCTTTCACTTTGCGTGCCGTCAGGAAAAACTCACCGTCGTGGAAATTCTCGTCTATCACCTCGAAGCCGGCGCGGTAAAGTCGGCCAATCAGCTCCACTCGGTTCATGGTGCGGTTCTTGCCGTGGGTGATGCCGAAATACAGTCTTCGTGTCAGCTTCAGTTTCGGACACACTCTGTCCCACAGATAGTTCATGAGGACTATCAGGTGGCTTATGCCCCAGGGGTAGCGCTTTAACGTCAGTTTCCGTTTGAGCAGGGCCGTCATCGAGTGGCACCAGAGATAAGCCCCGTCAGGTATTGCCCAGTTGGCGGCATACAGGCACTCGTCAAGATTCTCTACCGTGTGCAGCGGCCGCGAGATGCATAGCAGCTTCGGCTTGTTCTTGCCGATGCGGTAGCTGATGGCTTCCGGCGTCTGGCATGTGAGCGGCAGCACCAATGTCTCGCCCCTCATGCCGTTGTTGGCGTTGAGCCATCTCATGGTGTCCTTGAAGCCCATCTTGGTGAGTCTGTCTATCGTCTCCTTTACGGCGGGCTCATCAATGCTGTCGGCAAACAGCTTGGCACCGTTGTCGCTGCCGTGTTCCGTATAAGGCTGCACGGCTTCGAGCTCATATTGCAGTTGGAACAGACCCTTTTTCATTCTGTCACTTTCTTTAGCAAGCTTGGATGTATATATGCTGTTGCTACAGCCACCACGCCGTTGATGCTGACAATCAGGCGTCGGTCTCGTTTTATGCGTTTAATGTGCCCCTCGGCACCCTTGAACGGCCCACCGGTTACCACAACACGTTCGCCTACGTGGTATTCGGGTTTGTCGTCGCCGAGCAGCTGCAGCCCGTCGTGTCCGGCAGTGACCACAAAGCGGAACACATCCATCTCCCTGTCGGGTATTACCGCCGGCTGGCGGCTTCCCGGCTGCGTGTAGAGCCACACCTTGCCCCGTTTGCTGACCACGAACTTCAGCGTCTCGCTTTCTTCGCTGTGCAGGAAAAGCAACGACTTGGTCACTGTTGCCGGGGCGAAGAACTCCAGTCCGGCTTCTTTGCAGTCCTCTATGAGAGGCTGAAGTCTGTTGTAGTATACTTTAAGTGCGTACCAGTGCCTGTCCATGATATACAATTTCCCCTCTCCTCCAGGCATGTGTCTGGAGTCCTTCGGGGTTCGTCGGTATTTGTTTTCTTCCGGCACACGGGCGCTCCTATCCCAGGAGCGTAGCCGCAACCCTTTGTTGCACAGCGGTTACTGTGTTTTCGACGTTGGCCGCTTATTGTTGCAAAGATACACTTTTTTTTCAATTAAATATAAAAATGTGACATTTTGTATAAAAAAGTGACGGCCTGCGGGTGTCCGCAGGCCGTCACTTCTATGTTGGTTTTGTTACAGACCGAGCACTTTTGCACCCTGTTTGTAGACAATGTCGCGCGGGATGTTGGCATCGCGGATGGCGTTGAGGTCGTTCTGGAGCTCTTCGCCGATCTTGCCGTTCTTGTCGCTGTAAGCCTTGGCGGCGGCCATGTCGCCCTCGCCCTCCATGGCTATAATCAGGGCTGCCCAGCTGCGGGCTGCCTCGCGGGCTTTGTCAACGTTGATGACGTATTTGCCCTGGCTGTCGCGTGTGAAGGC
>DFKL01000112.1:0-4628 GCA_002373535.1 Prevotellaceae bacterium UBA3646
GCCTTCGAGCAGACCTTCAAGAACTCATTGACTACCCTCCCGATGGGCGGAGGCAAGGGTGGATCCGATTTCAGCCCTCGAGGCAAGAGCAATGCCGAGGTGATGCGCTTCTGTCAGGCCTTCATGCTTGAGCTGACCAGGCACATCGGCCCAGACACAGACGTGCCGGCAGGCGATATAGGCGTAGGAGGACGTGAAGTAGGATACATGTTCGGTATGTACAAGAAACTGACACGCGAATACAGCGGCGTACTCACAGGCAAGGGCTTGGAGTTCGGCGGCTCACTCATCCGCCCCGAAGCAACAGGCTACGGTACGGTATACTTCCTGCGCGCCATGCTTGCTACCAAGGGAGAGACCATCCAAGGCAAGAAAGTCCTGATATCCGGAGCTGGCAACGTAGCACAGTATGCAGCCGAGAAAGTACTGCAGTTAGGCGGCATACCCATGACCATGTCCGACTCTGACGGCTACATTTACGATCCGGACGGAATCGACCGCGAAAAGCTCGACTACATCATGGAACTGAAGAACATCTACCGCGGACGTATCAAGGAATACATCGACCGATATCCGACAGCCAGATACGTGGCAGGCGCCAAGCCATGGACCGAGCCGTGCGACATCGCCCTGCCATGCGCCACACAGAACGAGCTCAACGAAGAGGCCGCAAAGGCACTCATAGCCAACGGATGCATTGCCGTGGCCGAGGGTGCCAACATGCCAACGACACCAGAAGCAATCAAGGTCTTCCAGGAAGCCAGGATACTCTACTCTCCGGGCAAGGCATCCAATGCAGGCGGTGTATCTGTATCAGGACTGGAAATGTCACAGAACTCCGAGCGACTCTCATGGAGCGCCGAGGAAGTAGATGCCAAGCTTCTATGGATAATGGAGAACATCCACGAGAACTGCGTCAAGTACGGCAAGCAGCCCGACGGCTATGTAAACTACGTCAAGGGAGCAAACGTCGCAGGCTTCATGAAGGTAGCAAAGGCCATGATGGCACAAGGAGTCTTCTAAGACCCTGATATATGAAAACCATAATCCCCATTCAATCCTTTTCGGAAAGAATGGGGATTCTTTTTTTGTGACCCCGGCGGGACTCTAACCCGCGACACTCAGAACCGGAATCTGATGCTCTATACAACTGAGCTACGGGGCCGAAACTTACAGGTTTTTCTTAAAATGGTCTATCAACTGTCGGTACAGGTGATTACGCGTATTGCCGCCACTGATGCCATGGTTGCGGTTTGTATATGTCAGTTGGCGGAAATCCTTGTCGGCATTCACCAATGCCTCGGTATACTCCGCCACATTACGGAAATGCACATTGTCGTCAGCCAGCCCATGGCATATCAACAGGCTGCCATGCAACATAGATGCACGGCCTATAGGGGACACATCATAGCCAGCCTCATTTTCTTTCGGAGTACGCATGTAACGCTCCGTATATACCGTGTCATAGTAACGCCATGATGTCGGAGGAGCAACGGCTACGCCCGCATAGAACACAGGACGTCCCTCGCTCATGCTCATCAGTGTGTTGAATCCGCCGAAACTCCACCCCCAGATACCAATCCTGTCCTTGTCCACATAAGGCTGCCTGCCCAGCCAGATGGCTGTCTCCACCTGGTCGCGGCTCTCCAACTGGCCCAGCTTCAGATATGTCTGCTTCTCAAAAGCAGCACCTCGTCCGCCCGTTCCGCGTCCATCCACTATGACACATATGAAACCCTCCTGGGCCATATATCGCTCCAGCAATGCAGCACTACAGTTACCCACGTACCACGAGTCAGTCACCATCTGTGACCCCGGACCACTGTATTGATACATAATCACCGGATATTTCTTCGACGGGTCAAAGTCCGCAGGCTTTACCATAATACCGTTCAGTTCGACGCCATCACCGGTAGTAAACTTGAAAAACTCAGGCTTTGCCAGATTCATACTCTCTATCTTGTCTGCCAAGGCCCTGTTGTCTTCCAACGTGGCCAAAGTACGGTTCCCTCTCCTGAGCGAATATGTCGGAGGCGTTGCCATACTCATATACGTCAGCATATAGTACTTGAAGTCCGCACTGAATACGGCACTGTTCTGTCCCCTCTGCGAAGACAGGCGAGTCACCCTTCCCTTGGCGTCACATCCGAATACAGCCGTACGCATCGGACTGTCATCCACCGCCTGATAGTAGAACATACCCGTTGCCGCATCATAGCCATAGAAGTCCGTGATAATTTCACTGCCACGCCCCACTTCACATTTCTGCGAACCGTTCAAGTCATACATATACAGATGGGCATAGCCGGAACGCTCGCTTTGGATGACAAAGCCGCCAGGAGTCGTGCTGAACATCGTATACGCTCCCTCGCCCACATACGGCTTCACCTCGTCGCGCAAGATCATACGGCACTCCGTACTGCGCGGATTGCAGCAATACACCTCCAGGCGATCCTGATGCCTGTTCTGTGTCATCACCAGCAGCTTGTCCGGATCGCTCGAAAAAGCAATACGAGGGATATAGCCGTCAGTATCCACAGGAAGCTTCATCCGGCGTGTCACCCTGCTCTTCAGTTCATACGTGTGCACGGTGACCGTACTGTTCGTCACACCGGCCACAGGATACTTGTATGCATAAGTTCCGGGGTACAACGCATTATCCTCGATCTCAGGCATCAGACCCTTGTACATCGGGAACGAGAACATCGGCACCTTTCCCTCATCATATCTTATCCAGGCAATCATCGTGCCGTCGGCATTGAAGTCAAAGCTACGGTTCGTCGTAAACTCCTCCTCGTACACCCAGTCAGGCTTGCCGTTGATAATTTCATTTAGCTTTCCATCCTTCGTAATCTGCGTCTCGGCATTGTCATATCGCAGACGAACCAAGAAGATGTTGCCATCACGGACAAAGGCCACCATGCTGCCGTCACGGCTCCACGACGGGCACTCCTGCGGTCCCCCGTTGCTCAAAGGCACTATACTGCGGTTCCGGACATTATATATATAATATACAGCAGTGTGGCTGCGACGGTATATCGGACGCGTCTCCGTACGCAACAGTATATCCTTGCCAGTAGGCGACATTACATAGCCGTCAATATGACTCAGTTTGACCTTGCCTGTAGTATTGTCTGCGTCAAACAGCACACCTGTCTCCTTTCCCGTCTGGAAACTGCACAGCACGATACGCTTGCCGTCCTTGATCTGTCCATAGCTGCAACCGTCCGCCATAGGCGTCACCCCCCAAATGCCATCGGCAGCAAAACTTCCGTCAGTAATGGAACGCAACGTCAGCCTCCCGGCGACGACATACATCACCGGAACCAGCATCAGGAGACAAACTACAAATCTTTTCATCAACCGCTTATAAATAACCGACTGCAAAGATAGCAAAAAAAAGTAAATAACAGATAACCTCCGCCCATATTTGAATAAATTTAATACCTTTGTAACAGATTTTGAAAAAAACGCAAACTACAAATACCAATCAGGCAAGTATTATGAAACACACAATCCTCACCCTGTTGGCAGCAGCCACAATCACCATCAACAGCCATGCCAAGGTCGACTACAGAGTCATCCCCATGCCACAAAGCATCCAGATAGACAAGAGCGGCAAACACATCCTGTGGACAGCAGGCAACCAGCCTAAGACCCTCACCGACCTGCGCAGCGACAACCCCGAGGCATATCGTATAGTCGTTGATTCCAAAGGAGTTACGATACACGGAGCCACTGACGCCGGAGTCTTCTACGGACTCCAGACGTTCCTGAAATCCATAGCCCTCGAGGAAGGTCCCCAGATCTCCCTGCCACACGCAGTCATCAGCGGAGCACCCCGTTTCCCATACCGTGGAGCACACCTTGACGTCGCACGCCACTACTTCCCCGCAGACTTCATCTACACCTACATCGACATCCTCGCCCTCCACGGCCTCAACCAGTTCCACTGGCATCTCACTGACGACCAAGGCTGGCGCTTCGAGGTAAAGGGCATGCCCCAGCTGGCGCTCAAGGGCCAATACCGCCCCAACACCGTCATAGGCAAGAACTGCGGCATCACCGACGACACCCCCGAGCAAGGGTACTATACGCAGGAAGAAATGCGCCGCATCGTACAATACGCAGCAGAGCGCCACATCAACATCATACCCGAGATAGACCTTCCAGGCCACATGGTAGCAGCCCTCAGCGTATATCCAGGACTCGGATGTACAGGCGGCCCGTACAGCGTTTGGAACAGATGGGGCGTCAGTCCGGATGTCCTGTGTGCAGGCAACCCCGACGTACTGCCGTTCCTCAAGAAAATACTCGCAGAACTCTGCGACATCTTCCCGTCCAAGATAATCCACATCGGCGGAGACGAAAGCCCGCGCGACCGATGGAAGAAATGTCCCAAGTGCCAAGCCAGGATCAAGGAACTCGGCCTCAAGGACGAAGCCGCCCTGCAGACATACATCAACAAGGAACTTGACGAATACCTAACCAGCCGCGGCCGCACCCTCATGGGTTGGGACGAAACTCTCGAAGGCGGACTCAGTCCCAATGCAATGGTCATGTCATGGCGGGGAATCGAAGGCGGCATCGCCAGTGCACGCCAGCACCACCGCGCCGTGATGACACCA
>DFKL01000112.1:4696-12816 GCA_002373535.1 Prevotellaceae bacterium UBA3646
GCGGATGGTGCTATTTCGACCACTACCAGTTGCGTGACAAGGATGCACAGCCCCTCGCCATAGGCGGCTACACGCCACTCAGCAAGATATATGCCTACGACCCCATGCCAAGCCAGCTTACCCCCGAGGAACAGAAATACATCATAGGCGTACAATGCAACGTATGGACAGAGTACATCGTCAGCCCGCAGCATGTCCAGTACATGCTCCTCCCACGCCTCGCCGCCCTCAGCGAGGTACAATGGCTGGAACCCGGGCAGAAGGACTACGAAGACTTCAAGAAACGACTCACGGCCATGCAGAAAATCTACGACAAGTACGGCTACAACTACTGCCGACGCTACGAGTAACCCACGCAGATACATGGACCTGAAGCTCCACGACCTAACCACAGGCTACGGACGACACACCGTATCGCACAATCTCAATGCCCGTCTGCAGACAGGCCTCCTCACCTGTCTCCTCGGTCCCAACGGTTCCGGCAAGAGCACCCTCCTGCGCACAATCTCAGGTGCCCAGCCCCCATTGTCAGGCACCGTGACGCCTACTGACAGCCGCACCCTCAGTATCGTCCTAACCAGCCGTATCGACATATCCCACCTCCGCGCATGTGACGTAGTCGCCATGGGCAGGCACCCATACACAGGTTATTTCGGCAAGCCTTCACCGCAGGACGACGACATCATCCGCCAGGCAATGCAGACAACCGGCACGCTGCACCTCAGTCACCGCAACATGACATCCCTCAGCGACGGCGAGGCACAGAAAGTCATGATAGCCAAGGCCCTCGCCCAGCAGACCCCTGTCATTCTGCTCGACGAGCCCTCAGCCTTTCTCGACTTCCCCAGCAAAGTAAGCCTCATGCTCATGATGCAAGACCTCGCCCATAACCACGGCAAGACCATACTCCTCTCCACACACGACATCTCACTCGCCATAAAGACCGCCGACACCCTGTGGCTCATGAATGCTGACGGCACCATGCACACAGGCACCCCACGCCAGCTCATCGACACAGGCCACATAGCAACATATCTGGGCGACAGCTCACAATACCTATGAAACAGACCCTACTCGTCATCATCCTCGTCATCCTCGTCATCACCAACATCTTCGTCGGCTCAGTCCACATACCCTGCACCGAGACCCTCCGCATACTCACAGGCCAAGACACCGGCAACAATCCCTCCTGGACATACATAATCCTCCATAGCCGGCTTCCACAAATGATTACCGCCCTTCTGTGCGGAGCAGGCCTCGCCACAGCGGGCCTGCTCCTGCAGACCGCATTCCGTAACCCCCTTGCCGGTCCATCCATTCTCGGCATCGACAGCGGAGCCAACATGGCCGTCGCCATCGTCGTGATGTTCGCCGGCGGCACCATGACCCTCATGGGCACGACCCTCGGCGGCTACCTCCTCGTCATCCTCGCAGCAATGGCAGGCGCAATGGTCATTATGCTCATCATAGCCACACTTTCCACACTGCTCAAGAGCCCCGTCATGCTACTCGTCACGGGTGTCATGATCTCCTATATCACCAGCAGCCTCATCTCCCTGCTTCAGTTCCACACCACCGAGCACGGTCTCCAAGCCTACACCTTCTGGGGGATGGGCGGTTTCACTGGCGTCACCATGGAACGTCTGCCTATATACGCCACCCTAATGCTTGCCAGCCTCATAATATCCATCCTCCACATAAAACCACTCGACGCCATACTCCTTGGCGATGCCTACGCACAAAACCTCGGTGTCGACACCCGACGCATGAACCGCCGTCTCTACCTCCTCGCCGGTCTCATCACAGCCACGACCACAGCCTTCTGCGGCCCCATAACTTTCATCGGCCTCGCCACCCCGCACATAGCACGTCTTCTCTGCGGTACGGCCACACATCGCATCCTCATGCCAACCACCATGATCCTTGGCGCCGTCATAAGCCTCACATGCAACCAACTCTGCACACTCCCCACAAGCAGCACACTCCCCATCAACACCATCACACCACTCTTCGGTGCACCAGTGATACTATGGGTGATACTCAAAAGGAACTGACAGTCAGGGATTCAGCACAAAATAACACTTCTCAGGCCTGATACCCAGTTCAGGATGCAAAATAGCAACCAGGTTCTCCAGCAACAACTCGGGGTGAAACGGTGTCTCTTCAAAATACTCACTCGCAGAACTGTTACAGACCAGCAGGTCTGCCTTTATAGGCCTCAGAGCAGGAAAATCAGCATCAATCTGTTCACGCGTCAGCGGCCCGAAACTCTTTATCAGCCAGTAGTCGGCACCTATAGCCCTGTCCAGTATCTGCTCTATGGCCATCGGCTTTGCCCCCCTGCCCTCCAGGTCGTCGAACAAATACCTCGCCCCGGCATCTGCATACAGCACGGCAGTCGTCGAACCCGCACACGGCACGTTCCACAAGCCCTGATACGGCCTCTCTGCCAGCAATGTAGGATGTCCCTTAGCCTCTGCAGCCTTCCGCTTCAAGGCATTATATCTCGCCTCCACCGCATCAAATATACTGTCTGCCATCTCACGTTTGCCAAGCAAGATACCGAACAACCGTATCCACTCAGCCCTTGCCAGCGGAAGCACCTCCATGTAGTCTGCACACTCCAGCACAGGCACCCCCAGCCTCTCCAGCCTGTCATTCACACGCTGCCCCTCATACGGAGAAATCAGCAGTACATCCGGATTCAGTTTCACAATCTGCTCCGTACTCGGCAGCATACTGTTTCCCAGATCCACAATACGCCCGCTTCGCACATCAGCCAGGATCAACGAATCCGTCAGATACTCCACGTCACAGATACCACCCACCGCATCCAGACATCCCAATTCGCGCATCAACGCTGCATGAACAATCGAATACACCCCTGCATTACGCACAGGGGTCTTCAGCATAATCCGGCGCAATATCTCGCCGTCCTCCCCTGTGTCACCACCCCTCCACGGGTTCTTGACCGTAATCTCGGCCATATCCCCGTTCACGACCACCGTCAGTAGTCTGGCATAGCGGAAACGCACAGTATCACCATCTGCCATTCCATGCTCCACGCGATGCTGCGTGCACGAGCACGCCATAAGCAATGCCAGGGACAAAAGCCACCACCCCCTCATCTTATACCCAGCAGTTTATGAGTCTGCAAGCTCAAGTGCCACGACGGATGCTCCATACAATACAAAACAGTCCTCTCCCTTATCAACACATTCTCTGCCTCGTCACCCACATCCATAGGCTGCAGTGAGAACACCTCTGCATCGAGCCCCTCATATTCCGACACGTCACGCCTCCCGTCAAACACGACTTTCAGTTCATCCACGTGCTCGGCAACAGGCATGCCCCCCCCCTTCGGCGAACACGTGACCCAGTCAATGCCTTCCGGCAACCGACACGTCCCGTTAGTCTCTATCTGCACGAACCATCCATCGTCATGCAGCAATCCTATCAACTCGTCCGTAACCTGCAACCCGGGCTCCCCTCCCGTCAGCACCACATGTATGCCGTCCGTCACCTCGGCAAACAACGACAATCCGGACACAGCCCCACGCACACGCTCCACTATCTGCCGAGCCGTCATCTCCACACCGTCTACATGGTCGGTGTCACAAAAGTCACACTTCAGGTTACACCCGCTGAAGCGGACAAACACACTCGGTGTACCTGTCCAGCGTCCCTCCCCCTGCAAGGAATAGAATATCTCGTTTACCCTCATTCAGTCCCTCTCGTATACAGCCGTATTGCCGAAACTCTCCTCAACCTCCACACGATAGCAAAACGGAACGTTGTCACAAATCCAGCGTGCTATGTTCTCTGCAGTAGGATTAAAGTCAAACATCTCGTTCAGGTTCTTGTGGTCCATCTTCCCCTTCACCAGACGCTTCACCTCGGTAAAGTCAACCACCATCCCGTTACCGTCCAAGACATCATTCTTGCAGAAAACCGTGATATACCAGTTGTGTCCGTGCAGACCTGCACACTTGCTCTCATAGTCCAGTGTCAGGTAATGACTGCCCGACACTTCGATACGCTTCTTTATATAATACATCCTACATACGTTGAAATTACGTGCAAAATTATACAAACTTTTGCAAATATGCAAGAAAAGACCTACATTTGCCCCCATGACACACACATTGCTACAATATATCGACCAGCTCCAGGACCTCATGTGGACCTACGTCGTCATCACCATGCTCATAGGTTGCGCAATCTATTTCACTGTCAGGACGCACGGCGTACAGTTCCGTCTAATAAGCCTTATCCCAAGGAAGAATTCACATGCCTCCACACCAGCGGCATTCCCTGCCGCCAAGATCAGCAGCTTCCAAGCCTTCGCCGTCTCCCTCTCCAGCCGCGTCGGCACCGGCAATCTGGCCGGCGTAGCCAGTGCCATATACATCGGCGGCCCAGGTTCCGTCTTCTGGATGTGGATCATGGCTATCCTCGGCTCCTCTACCGCATTCATGGAAAGCACACTCGCCCAGCTCTACAAGCGCCGCGGTCCCGACTCCTACTACGGCGGCCCCGCCTACTACATGCAGTATGGCATGAACCGCCGCTGGATGGGCATCATCTTTGCCCTCTTCATGATCTACGGCTTCGGCCTTGCCAACCAGATGGTACAATGCAGCACCATCTGCGATGCCCTCAGCCATACCATAGGACTCCGTCGCGCCCACATAGCCTGGGGACTCATGCTCGCCACCCTCGCCATTGTTCTCGGCGGCATCCAGCGCATAGCACGCTTCTCTGCCGTCATCGTCCCGTTCATGGCCGTAGGCTATCTCGCCCTCGCCATATATATCATCGCCATCAACTACCAGCAGATACCCTCGATGCTCAGCCTCATCATTCACGATGCCTTCGGGGCAAAGCCGGTGGCAGGCGGACTCTTCGGCACTGTCATAATGCAAGGCGTCAAACGCGGTCTCTTCAGTAACGAAGCAGGCGAAGGCAGTGCCCCCAATGCTGCAGCCACAGCCACCATATCACATCCCGTAAAACAAGGGCTGCTGCAGTCCGTAGGCGTATACGTCGACACCCTCCTTATCTGCACCTGCACCGCTTTCATCGTCATCCTCAGCGGTCTCTACACAGGTGACGACGACGGCATCGTACTCACAGCCAAGGCCATGGACCACCACCTCGGCTCCTTCGGTGCCATATACCTCACTGCCTGCATATTCCTATTTGCCTACAGCACGGTCGTTGCCAACTATTTCTACGGCGAGAGCAACATACGGTTCATAACCCGGCGCCAATGGGCCATCCATCTTTTCCAGGCCCTCACCGCCGTCGTCGTCCTCCTGGGCGGATATGTCACCCTCGGCCAGGCATTCTGCCTCGTAGACCTCGCCATGGCATTCATGGTCATCCTCAACCTCATCGCCGTCCTCGCCCTCTCACGCCACGTCTTCCGTCTCCTCGACGACTACCGTAACCAGATTCGCCAAGGCCGGGACCCATCCTTCGACAAGACCACCATGCCCGACATCCAAGACCGGCTCTCCGGCTGGAGGTTGTAAAGATTTTTTCGGAAAGCGACCAAGGTATTGATCGGTATGTGATATGTAGGACATTTATAGGGCATATGTGGGCCATATGTGGGCCATATGTGGGCCATATGTGGGAGAAGTAGCGCCAACATCTTGACTTTCAGCAGCTTACATGTGGCAAAAAGTGGCAAAAACGGCATTTTTCGGGTGTTTGGACGGATGTGGTGTAAAGATTTTTTCGCGAATATCTAAGTAGTAGTCTTTATTTCCCTGATGCAAGACTCCCTAACATTTTCAAAAACACTTTTCTTTGAAAAAAAATCAAGTGAATCATACCCAATATTAAAAATATTGTCTTATCTTTACGTCGATGTATACCTCCAAAAACAACAGAGAAATTATAATTTTACATATTTACGAACCTAAAAATCAAAACATTATGAAGAAATTTACTCTTCTTTTCGCAATGCTGATTACAATGGTCAGCAGCGCGTGGGCTGATGTACAAACCGACTTCGTCAGTGTCGTCACCCCCATAGACGGCTCGGCAAATCTGGACAACGACCATCTTTCAAAGACTTTGGAAAACGGAACCGTCATGTCTTTTGCCTTGGGTTCAGGCAAACTGTGGGCACAGGATGTATGTAATACAGAATGGAACAACACCGATGCAGTTTCAGAACTCAACTCTATTTTGAACAAGGAGCTGTCGGCCTCTGCCTATTTCCCAAAGGCTGCGGCAAACCGCAACGGTCATACAAACAGGACTGTAACCTGTACTGCAAACCTAAGCAATACGGCTGGCTATGACGCATCAAAGATTGTCACCTTCTATGTAGCGCTGTATACACAAGCTACCACATCAACGCCATCTTTGACTGTCTCCGGATTTAGCACGGCAGAATACCAATATGCCTTAGCAAACGGCAATGGTTTTACGAAAGCTGGCTCTGTCTCTGCAATTCCATGTGCAACTCAGGACTATACTCTTGTAAAAATCAAGGGTAAATTGTCATCAGCAGGTGTTGCAACAGTCACGTTTTCTGCCCCTAACCGCTCGGGTGTTCAATGGATGGCAATAAAATATAATGAAGAAATTCCCACCGTTGAAAACACCTACACATACTATTTGGGCGAAAAAGAGATAGCAAGTATCAAACACGAAGATATTGTAGGTTCTGCCCCCACAGGTGCGTTATCCCTTCCGTCATACGTAGACCTCGTGAGCACCGATGCACCGGATGTATGCGGAAGCGAGCCTGCCACCTTCAATTATTACACGCAGGAGACCAGGCTTCCATTCAAGACAGATGGCACGTATTACAATCTGGCCCTGAATCGTAATCCCAACCTTCAGATATATGCGACAGAAGGCGTTACGAACGAGATCCAGACACGAAACGTTGCTCGTACGGTACATACCCAATATTACTATATGTGGAGTTTCGAGGGTGACTGGTACAAAGGTTATGCTATAAAGAACAGGGCAGCGGATGCCTACGTATCCTATGGTACTACTGCCAACCCTAACGACAAGACGAAAGCAACTCTTGTCACAGAGAAGGAGGTTGGTTCATACTTTGACCTGACCATCCAAGGCGGATATAACTATTTCTCTATCCATGGCACTACAAATAACGCATACATAAGCAACAACGGTGGTACGACCACAACTTACCTGACAAACTGGAACAACATTGAGAACATTAGCAAAGCAGACCCAGGGGCACAGGTTATTATTACCGAGGCTGTTGAGATGGAATATGACCATACTGAACTGAACAATGCCATTGCAAAGGCACAGAGCTACGTCATCGGCACGGGAGTTGGTCAGTACCAGGGTCTTACCTCCGACAAACTTTCAGAAAGCATCGCTTCTGCTCAGAGCTTCCTCGAGAGCACAGATCAGACCGAGATTGACGCAGCAACGGCAGCATTGAATGAAGCACTGGCCAAGCTGACCATCAACATGCCTGCAGCCAACACATATCTCCGCATCAAGGGAACCACAGGAACAAAGTATATCAGTGGTCAGGAGACGGCAGACGGAACCAAGTACACACGTACCGAGAATGCAGACGAAGCCCTGTTCTTCTTCAACGGCACCAACCTGCTGAGCGTTTCTTCCAAGAAATACATGGCCGTTACAGGCTCGCAGTGGAAGTGGTCCGACATAGACGGAGCATCGACAATTACCTTCGTCGAAGGTACTGTTGGCAAGTATGCAATTCAAGCAAGCGGTGCGACCCTGTATGATGATGGCAACAATGTAGACCGTGGTCGCAATGTCAATCTCGAAACAGCCGACGTACGTTACAAGCAGTGGGTTCTCGAAGTGGCAGAAACTCCTGTACCCGAGACCGTCAACATGAAGATTACCGCTGCACAGTGGGGCACGTTCTGGGCACCGTTCGCAGTCGAGATACCCGAGGGCGTCAAGGCCTACACCGGTGAGATGAAGGGTGACTGGATCAAGATGACAGAGGTTGAGGGCGTAATCCCAGCCAACACCGGCGTAGTGGTAACATCCGAGCAGTTGGTAGACGTAAACCTGCCGGCAGTAGAGTCCGACGCAGCAGAACTCCAGACCTGCTACACAGGCAACACCACAGG
>DFKL01000055.1:0-3646 GCA_002373535.1 Prevotellaceae bacterium UBA3646
TGCCCATTGCCGCCGGATTACGGGCAGCAATCTTCCGTCCCCCCTGCAGCGGCAGTATCACATATTTCATGTTGAGCATGTCCAGCACGGGAAATATACTGTCTCCCCCCTGCAGCAGCAAGCCCTGTCCGTCTTCCGCCACATGCTTCTGTATGGCATTCATCTCTGGAGATATATGCGCCTCTATCAGCTCCTGGTAGCGGCGCAGCTTGGCAGCATGGTAGCCGCCTATGGACTTGTGCCAATATCCGGCATCGTTACTGTTGAACGTGCTGCACGTCATATCCAGTGTACGGTAGTACGGCGTCTTGTCCTCCAGGATCTGCTCGTCAGCCTCGCTCTTGGCGAAAGACTGGCTGACAGACGTCGGGTATATGAACATGTCCTTGTTCAGGTAACGCGTATTTACGCCCCACATGTCCACCAGGCACAGCAGCGTTATGCCGACTACCAGCGGCACTTCCCTGAGCTTCCTGAAATAGTACAGCAGCAACATGACAGTTCCAGCCACGATAATCAGCAACGAACGCGCACAGTCAGCCTGGAACACAGAACGACGCATGTCCATGAGGTTGGCACGTATCTGCCCATATATGTCGGAAGGAATATACCCCGCGGCAACCGCATCGTCAAACATCTGGCACTCTGCCTGGCTCATATAGTCTCCGAAGAAAACGTCAGGCATTACGTAGAACAACGCACAAATACCGGCCGTTATTCCGAAGCTCAGCCACAAGGCATTGACCCTCCTTTTGGTAAACGGCAGGCCGACATTGACACACGACGGATCCTCCGTAAACCTCTTCAAGGCCATTACAGCCATCAGCGGTATGGTGAATTCCGCTATGACCAGGATGGATGCCACTGTGCGGAACTTGTCGTACATCGGGACATAGTCCAGGAACCAGTCCGTAAGCCCCATGAAGTTTCTTCCCCACGACAACGCTATGGATAGCATTGTTGCCGCCAGCAAGGCCCACGACATCGGCCCGCGCACAATCAACAGGCACAGGACAAACAGCATACACACGAACGCCCCGACATATACAGGACCTGACGTTCCCGGCTGGTCACCCCAATACTGTCCCATCTGCTGGTATATCTGCAGGAATCGGTTGTCAGCCTTTTCCATAGCCCTCTTGCTGTGCGACAACGGCATGCTGGCACCACCCTTCGTGTTCGGCACCAACAGCGTCCACGTCTCGTCTATCCCGTAGCTCCAGGCCGTGATATAGCTGCGCTCCAGTCCGCTTGTCGTCTGGTCTGCAGGATCCTTGGTCACGTGCGTCAGTTCACTCTTGCCGCGCATGCTTTCCTTCTGGTACTCCCATGTATGATACAGGTTGGAGGCATTCATGGCGATGCCCAGCAGGCATCCGGCCGCAAATACGCAGGACGACCTCAGCCACACCATTATACCCTTGCCCCTCATTATTGAATCCGCCATCCATCCCAGGGACATCAGTCCGATTACGAACATGAAGTAATACGTCATCTGTACATGGTTGGACAAGATCTGCAATCCCATGAATAGCGCTGTCACGATTACCCCCCAGGCATATCTGCCACGATAGCACAGAGCCATGCCGCCAATGGTCGGCGGGATGAAAGCCAGCGTAAATACCTTCCATATATGGCCGGCAGCGATTATTATGAAGAAATAGCTGGAAAACGCCCATATCACAGCCCCCAGAGCCGACATCCACACCTTGAAGTCGAAGCATCGCAGCATGATATAGAACCCGAGTAGCATGATGAACACGTATGCCGCCACGTCTGGCAGCCCCAGGGAGTACCACGCCTTTATGGTGCCCAGAGTGCTTGTGCTGTCGTACGACGGCGCCAACTGGTAGGTCGGCATTCCCGAGAACAACGTGTTCGTCCATCGCGGAGTCTCCCCGTCATGCAGCTCCCTGTACTCGTTTATCTCTACGCCCGCGCCCACGGCACCCGTATGATCCGTTCCCGTCAGCACCTTGTGTCCCATTATAGGACTCCAGAAGTAAGCGACGCTGATTACCACAAACAGTATTACCGGCAGGATGTCCTGACCAAGCTTCAGATATTTCTTCATGATAGTCTACTTGTTGGCACGTTTTCTTTCCAGATGATCCAGTATTACCTTACGCATACGCATCGACTTCGGCGTAACCTCCACATACTCGTCCTCCTTGATATACTCCAAGGCCTCCTCGAGCGAGAATATCGTCGCAGGGATTATATGCGCCTTCTCGTCCGTGCCGCTCGCACGCACGTTCGTCAGCTGCTTGGCCTTGCACACGTTTATTACCAAGTCTATGTCATGTACATGCTCACCAATTACCTGACCTGCATAGACCTGGTCCTGAGGCTCGATGAAGAACTTGCCCCTGTCCTGAAGATGGTCTATGGCATAGGCATAGGCATTGCCGCTCTCCAACGCTATCAGCGAACCGTTGGTACGACGGTTTATCTCACCCTTGTACGGCTGGTATTCCTTGAAACGATGCGCAATGATAGCCTCGCCCTGACTCGCAGTCAGCATATTCGTCCGCAGACCTATTATACCCCGGCTCGGAATCAGGAATCCTATATTGACACGATCCCCCTGGCTCTCCATGCTCGTCATCTCACCCTTGCGGCGCGTCACCATGTCAATCATCTTGCTGGCAAACTCCTCAGGTACGTTTATAGTCATCTCCTCTACAGGCTCGCACCTCACACCGTCTATATCCTTGTATATGACCTGAGGCTGTCCCACCTGCAACTCATAACCCTCACGGCGCATCGTCTCTATCAGCACGCTCAGGTGCAGGACACCCCTGCCGCTCACTATCCACCTGTCAGTATACCCCTCCATGCTCTCGACACGCAGAGCCAGGTTACGCTCCAGCTCCTTCTCCAGACGCTCGCCTATGTGCCTGCTGGTACAGTACTTGCCCTCCTTGCCGAAGAACGGACTGTCGTTTATGGTAAACAGCATCGACATCGTAGGCTCGTCAATGCTTATCGGCGGCAATGGCTCCGGATTCTCGAAATCACAAATCGTGTCGCCTATCTCAAAATTCTCTATGCCCACTATTGCACAGATGTCGCCGCTGGAGACGGCATCCGCCTTCTGGCGACCCATGCCGGCAAAGATATGCAGCTCCTTGATCTTCGTCTTCTCCTGCGTACCGTCGCGATGAGCCACCGTTATGTTCATGCCCTCCCTCAGCGTTCCGCGATGCACGCGGCCCACGGCTATACGTCCCGTATATTTGCTGTAGTCCAGGCTGGTGACCAGCATCTGCGGCGTTCCCTCCAGCACCTGCGGCTCAGGGATATACTTGATTATGCAGTCCAGCAGATACGTGATATTGTCCGTAGGCCTGCTCCAGTCCTCGCCCATCCAGCCATTCTTGGCCGAGCCGTATATCACCGGGAAGTCCAGTTGCTCCTCCGTCGCGTCCAGGTCACACATCAGGTCAAACACCATCTCGTACACCTCCTCGGGACGACAGTTCGGCTTGTCCACCTTGTTTATTACCACCACAGGCTTCAGACCTATCTCCAGCGCCTTCTGCAACACAAACCTGGTCTGCGGCATCGGACCCTCAAAGGCATCCACCAGCAACAGACAGCCGTCGGCCATGTTCAATACGCGCTCCACCTCGCCGCCGAAGTC